>CACXDP010000105.1 GCA_902766445.1 uncultured Coriobacteriaceae bacterium | reverse complement strand
GTGCGTCATCGGATGGATGTTGCTCCAGGCGTCGCGCGCGTTGTTGAACTGGTGCGAGGAGAGAACAAGGATGACCCGTGGCGGGCTTTCTCGCGCGGCACGCTCGCAGGCTTTGATGGGGAGCTTCCCGAGGCGGCATCGCTCATCCCGTTGTTGGGGACTGATGCCTCGGTCGATGTGGATTCTGACATCGCCTCTCCGACAGGCTTCGGACTTTACGACATGGGGCGTCGGCAGGTCGCGGCTTATGGCTGGCGTGAGCGTGAGGGTGTGTACAGCTACTCTTCGCTTCGTGCGGAGGAGCTAGCCGCTGAACGCGCAGCGCACGGATTGGGAGAGGAGCCGCTCTCAGAGGCCCAGCGCGAAGCAGAGGCCGAGGGTAGTGCCTATACTCGAGACTCGGATAAGGCTACTTCGCTTGGTTCGGCTTTTCATGAGCTTGCGCAGACCATGGTGGAGACGGGACAGCTTCAAGATCCCGCCCGTCTAGAGGCACTTGCGCGGACGTGGCACCTCTCCAAGCGGCAGGTCACACGTCTACGTGCAGCGGTGGCATGCTGGGAGACGAGCGAGCTTAGGTGCGAGGCGCAGGGGTATGCGTTGTGCCGTGCCGAGGTGCCCTTCTTTGTGGCGGCGCCTGACTCTGTTCACGGCGCATATCTGGAAGGTGCCATCGACCTGCTGTGTACGGAGGGTACGTCATGTGCGGGGCATGCGCTGGTGGTAGACTACAAGACGGGAGATTTGGACCTCACCGAGGACGAGGTGTACGAGCGTCACGAGCGGCAGGCGAGACTGTACGCGGACGTGCTTCTCGCGCAGGGTTTCGCGGGGGTAAGCTGCGCGTTTATCTGTGTGGAGACCGGTGTCATCGCGCGCTGGGAGTATTGAGCGCCGAGGTGAGGCGGATTCGTGGGGGTACATGATGAAGCGTGAGGTTTCCGCGACGATCTATGATTCGTTTTTTCGGATTTCAGCGACGAGCGTGACCATCATAGCTGTCCTAGAAGTCCTGATGCTTGTGTACACGGTCGTGGACCCAAGCCTGTTTGGCGAGAACATAGCGACATACCGCCTCTTCTACGTGACTCTGCTCTCCGTCGCGCTTGTCTACATCGCGTTGAGCCTCTACGCGCGACGCGACCTCGAACGTCGATTCAGGTTGCTCGACGTGGCGAACCCGTTGTGCTGCCTCTGTTTTTACACGTGGTCGCTGGGCGTGACGTATCTTGATTCCTTGGTCTACCAGACGGTAGATCCCACCGTGTTCATGACGTTTGCTCTGTGCGTGCCTCTGGCGTTCTATCTGCAGCCGATGGTGTATGCTGTTTCCGCCACCATTGCGGACTGCCTCATGCTACGGCTGACCGCAACGGTGGCTGGATCCTTGGGCTCGCTCATCAACCTCTGCATCTTCTTCGTCTTTCAGCTCGTGCTCGGTGTCAGCTTCATGCGGCTCCAGAAGACTCTGGCTGAGCACATCGTCGAGGAGCATGAGAATGCAGTTCTCGATATCATGACGGGCTTCGCGAATCGTCGTGCATATGAGCAGGACGTGAGCGAGCCTGAGTCGGAGCAGACGTTTGGTGACTTGGTATATATTGCCATAGACATCAACGGGCTTAAGACCGTGAATGATACCTTGGGCCATGATGATGGAGATAGGCTGATCTGTGGTGCGGCACAATGCATGGAGCAAAGCTTTGGCCAGAGGGGCAGGCTGTACCGAATAGGTGGCGACGAGTTCGTGGCGCTGATTTCAGCTGAGGAGGACGAGCTGGGAACGCTCTTTGAAGACTTCGAAAAGGGCATGGAGCTATGGTCTGCCCAGAACGGCATACCGCTCAGCGCCTCCTATGGCTTTGTGCGTCGTGATGAGTTTCCAGACGAGCCACTATCCGAGCTCGGCAGGATTGCGGACGAGCGCATGTACGAAGCAAAGGACCGTTACTATCAGGAGAACGGCGAGAAGAGGCGCGGCCTTGAGTAGCACGTGCTGACCACTATTTGGCTTTCATGCTGCGTTTGTCCGAGTACATCGCGACGTCTGCACGATGAAAGACATCCTCGGTTTTGGTGTCTCCGTCTTGGGAGCGTGCGAACCCCTTGGCCATCGACACGCGTTCCCAAGGTTCCTGTTCGTCCATGCTGCGTGCCATGCGCTCTTCGAGCTGGGCAAGCAACTCGTCGATTCCCTCGAGGTCGCCGTGTTCGAGCAGTACCACGAACTCGTCGCCGCCCACACGGAACACCGGGCTGTGCTCGAACACGTGGCAGACCATCTGGCAGCACGTGCGCAGGTAGTCGTCACCGTGTCTGTGCCCATATACGTCGTTGATCATCTTTAGGTCGTTGATGTCGACGACGAGCAAGCCGAAATTGGCGTCTCCGCATGCCAGCTCCTCGTCGAGGCGCGCGGTTGCCTGGTTATATGCGGCTTTGTTCTTCACTGAGGTGAGTGCATCCCGATAGGCCATGGTGCTCATGTCTCCGATGTAGGAGCGAAGACTGCCCACAGTTATCTCGAGGCTGCGTGAGAGGATGCCCACCTCGTCGTCACCGGCCTCGGGGAGCTCCACATCCAGGTCGCCGTTGGCGATTCTGTCCGCGACGTCTACGAGCTGGACGAGCGGTTTGGAGATCCGTTTTGACACCTGCACGACCACGAGCGCTGCCACCGCCGAGAACGCAAGGGTAAAGACCGCGACTATGTGGACGAGATTGTATACTGGGGCGTTGATCTCGGATGTGTCGGCTGACAGCATGAGCACCATGCCGTTCTTTAGCAGGCAATATGTGAGCTTTCGTTTTGCCCCGCTTATCGTGTAGGTACTTGTCCGGGGAGTCTCGCCAAGCGTAATGTGTCTGAGATTCGTTACTACTTGTTTGAGCTCTGGTAACTTGTCCGAGATCGATGTGCCCTGCTCAAAGTCAGGATGGAACTGGACGATACCGTCCTTCGACACGAGGAATGCCCTGCTGGATTTGTAGGGTTTGATATTGCGCACCATGCCCATGATGACGTTGAAGTTGATGTCTATGCCGACGACGCCAACGAAGGTCTTGTCCTTATAAAGCGGTGAGACGAAGGAAACCATATTGATGCCGAGGTTCTTGTTGTAGTACGGATCCATCCATATGGGTTTGCCTGCGTCACGCGGTTGGTAGAACCACCCCACGCGTTCGGTGTCGGTGGAATCAAAGGCTTCGATGTCGGTCAGTTTCTCTTGCTTGAACTGTTCGTGTCTGTCTTGGCGTGTATACAAGAAACCAGCTAAGGGTTTGGAGAGACTTGGATCGAGCCGTAGGTAGAACGTGCAGACTCCGAAGGTGTTTCGGGCGAGACTCGCCATCATTTCCTCGGTGTGGACGAGATAGGATTCCAGAAACTCATCGTCTGAGAGTGACTCGACCGACGGGAGACCGTTCTCTACCAGGTCTGCGCTGCTCATAACGGCGGTCTCGATGCCGCTTAGCTGCATGTCGAGTTCGTTTGCCTCTTCGCGGCATGTAAGCGCGAGTATCTGGTCGGATGCTTCCCGCTGGGTGCGGGCAGTGAACCAGATGCCAAAGCCACCCACGACTAGGGTGGAGAGCAGGATGCTCACCAGGCTCAGCGTCACGAACTTGCCTTGGATTGACTTCATGAATTCGCCCCCTTGACGCTGTCAATTCTAGCATGCCGCAACGTTAACTTTTATGACTACGTGCCATTTGTGCTGCTTGGGGATACTCCCTTTTTGACACATGCACTAAAGGGAGTATCCCCAAGCAGCACACCTAATGCGGGAGGCGTGTATACCAATGCCGCTTAGGTGGGGTATCATGGTGTGCAGACACTCGACGGAGAGGACGCGGCCTATGGCATTCGTACACCTGCACAACCATACCGATTTCTCGATTCTCGACGGTGCCACGCGCGTCGACGACCTCGTGGGGCGGGCCGTTGAGTTGGGGATGCCAGCCGTGGCGCTCACCGACCACGGCTACATGTTTGGCGTGCCGAACTTTGACCTTGCCTGCAGGGGATACAACACCGGCCAGGCCGACTTCAAGCAGTGGTCGCATGACGTCGAGTGCTTCACCAAGGACTGGGACCTCGAGGAGCCAAATCCTGACGCGGCCGACGCCAAGCCCCACGACCGCACGCATGCCCAGTGGGAGAGCGACGTGGCCGCATGGCAGGCGGCGGGCGGCGCAGCAAACAAGGACGAGGCTTTGGCAGCCGTCAAGGCAAACAAGCCCGCCCCGCTCATCAAGCCCATCTTTGGCTGTGAGGCGTACTTCATCACTGACGACCAGATCGAGCGTGGCACGAAGCAGCGCCGTTACCACATGATCTTGCTTGCCAAGGACGAGCACGGGTACGTCAACCTCATGAAGATGATGTCAAAGGCCGCCAACGAGATGTACTACTACAAGCCGCGCACCACGCTCGACATGCTGCGGGAGTACCACGAGGGCATCATCTGTCAGAGCGCCTGCGTCCAAGGCATCATCCCCCAGCACATCCTCGATGGCAACTTTGCCGAGGCCGAGCGGTGGGCACGTATTTTCCAGGACATCTTTGGCGAGGACTTCTACATCGAGATTCAGGATCACGGCCTCACATTCCGCAATGGCTACGACGATCGCAAGCTTTCTGAGCAACTCGTGCGGCTTGCGAACAAGCTCGGCATCAAAGTGGTCGCCACCAATGACGTACATTACCTCAAGCGCGAGGACGCCCCGGTACAGGACACCCTCTCCTGCATCGGCACGAACTCAAAGATCGACCAACCTGATCGCAAGCGTATGGATGGCTCGGAGTTCTTCCTCAAGTCCGAGGAAGAGATGCGTGCGATTTTTGGTTGGTGTCCAGAGGCCTGCGACAACACCTTGGAGATAGCGGCCAAGTGCAACTACGAGCTCGATTGGTCGTCGATGTTTCTCCCGAAGTTCCCTGACCTACGCCCGGGCGAGACGAGCGAGGAACGCTTCCGCGCGGAGTGCGAGGCTGGCCTGGCGATGCGCTATGGCGACGACTGGGACGGCAAGTCGATCAACGGCGTGGACATCCGCGAGCGCTTCGAGTACGAGTACGACGTCATCTGCACCAAGGGCTTTGCCGACTACTTCCTCATCGTGCAAGAATACGTGCGCTGGGCGAAGCAGAACGGTATCGGCGTGGGACCCGGACGCGGGTCTGCGGCGGGTGCCATCGTGGCCTATGCCATGGACATCACGACCTTCGACCCACTAGAGAACGGCCTGATGTTTGAACGATTCCTCTCTGTCGAACGTTCCGAGATGCCCGATATCGACATGGACTTCGACGACGAGCGACGCCTGGAGGTCGTGCAGCACGTGCGCGAGCTCTATGGCGCCGAGCGGGTCTGCCACGTTATCACCTACTCAACTATTAAGGCAAAGAACGCCATCAACGACGCTGCCCGCGTCCTCGACTTCCCGGTCTACAAGGCGCAGCGTCTCTCAAAGATGGTTTCTTCCAGTCCCTCCGCCAAGCTTAAGTTCACGCTCAACAAGACCGAGGGCAAGGAGGACCTGTACAGCCAGGACTTTGTCGACGCCTACAACAACGACACGGACGATCGGCGTATCATCGACTCGGCGCTTGCCATCGAGGGTCTCACGCGCGGAGAGGGCGTGCATGCATGCGCCGTTCTGATTGCCCCCACGCCGGTCAACGACCACGTGCCCACCAAACTCGACACCAAGGGCGGCGTCGAGATCACGCAGTACGAGGGCCATTCCGTGGCAGACATGGGCCTGCTCAAGATGGACTTCTTGGGCCTGCGGACCCTTACCGTGATCACAAAGGCCCTGCGCAACATTCGGGCAAACAACGCCACGCCTGAGGCGGCGGCCTCCGCCCCGGAGGCGGTGCGCTCCACGCTTAAGCCGGGGGCCACGAGCGTGGACATCGACGTGGACAAGATTCCTTTCGATGACCCCAAGCTCTTTGGGCTCATGGCACGCGGCCATACGGCGGGCGTCTTTCAGATTGAGTCGGGCGGCATGACGGCCACCATCAAGGGCATGCGCCCGCGCGAGTTCAAGCACGTGGTCGCACTCATCGCCCTCTATCGTCCCGGTCCCTTGGGTGCGGGCATGGTCAGCGACTACATCGATCGCATGAACGGGCGCAAGCAAGTTGCCTTCTACGACGACCGTCTTTCCGATATCCTGGAGGAGACCTATGGCACCATGGTCTACCAGGAACAGGTCATGCAGATTTCGATGAAGATGTGTGGCTTCTCGGCGGGCGAGTCCGACTCGCGTATCCGCAAGCCTGTGGCAAAGAAAAAGATCAAGCTCCTTACGAGCACGGTCTTTCATTGGGAGGATGGCTCTGACGAGACGACCTACGACCATTGGATGAACGGCGCGGTCAAGAACGGCTACTCCCGCGAGATTGCTCAGAAGATTTGGGATGACGTTCTCGAGTTCGCCTCCTACGCATTCAACAAGTCCCACTCAGCTGGTTATGCCATCCTCGTCATGCAGACGGCTTGGCTCAAGGCCTACTATCCGCGCGAGTACATGGCCTCGGTGCTGACGAGCTACATGGGCAAGACGGACAAGATCGTCCACTACCTCAGCGCCTGCCGTCACGAGGGCATCGACATCCTGCCGCCCGACATCAACGAGAGCGGTAAGGACTTTACGGCAGTTCCCGAAGGCATTCGCTTTGGGTTCGCCGGCATTCGCGGCGTGGGAGCCGGCGTGGGCGAGGCGATCATGGCGGAGCGCGAGAAAGGCGGTCCGTTCAAGAATCTGCATGATTTCGTGGAGCGCGTGGACTCGAGCGCGGCAAACCGCCGCGTCGTCGAGGCGCTTATCAAGAGCGGCGCCTTCGACTCGACGGGCTACACACGTCGCCAGCTGATGTTCTTTGTGGACAAGCTCAACCCGCAGAACATCCTCGACGCGGCCGCCAAGCGTCAGCGCGACCGTGCGTCGGGGCAGGTGTCGCTCTTCGACATGTTTGGCGCGGTGGAGGGCTCGGGCTTCGACCAAGACGTTCCGGCGCCCGATGGCATCGAGTGGGACCGCTCCATCAAGCTGGCCATGGAGAAGGAAGTGCTCGGGCGCTACGTCTCGGACCACCCGCTGGGGCCCTTCGAGTATGCGCTCGCGCAGGCACGTGACTACCAGATCTCTGACCTCGAGGCCACCGACGAGGTCGTGGACGCGCGCAGCGGCCAGACGACCTCGGTGCCTCGCGTCGAGGAAGGCAAGACGATACGGCTCGCGGGAATGGTCGCCGGCGTCGCAAAGAAGAACACAAAGTCCGGCAAGGCCATGGCCATCGTCACCCTCGAAGACATGGAAGGCGAGATTTCTTGCGTGGTCTTCCCGAACCTCTACGAGGAGTGCGCCGCCACGCTGGCGGGCGACGTAAACGTCGAGACGGGGGAGAGCGAGGGCGACATTTTCGTGCAGATCACGGGCAAGCTCGAACGCAGCGACCGCGGCAATCAGATCATCTGCTCGCGCGTGGAAGCCCTTGAGCTGTCCGATGCGACGAACAAGCCCAAGCTCATGGAGGTTGTCATGCCCTCGCGCCGCCTGAGCCGAGGTTGCATGGAGAAGCTCGGGTTGGTCTTCTCTCGCTATGGCGGCTTGGACAACGTGGAGCTGTGCGTACGGGCCGAGACGGGCGACGTCATGCGGCTCTCGCTGCCCGT
>CACXDP010000104.1 GCA_902766445.1 uncultured Coriobacteriaceae bacterium | reverse complement strand
CCCCCCTCGATGTTCTCTTCTCGGCATTGTAAAGCACGTGGGCGTTTGTGACGCGGGCGGATGCTTCACCTGACCTTATCGGCTGGACTATCGGAGGTGACGCATGGGCGCTAATGGTCTCGATGAATACTGGGTGCCGGAGCATGTGAAGGACTATCTGCGTAAGCTCGGGTTTGTTCTCCCATGGATGACATGGAGCCCTGGATCCGTTCGTGGGATGACTGGATGGGCGCGCGGGGGATTCTACGATTACCGCGGTTATGTAGCTACCTACAAAACCGAGACAAGGACGGTATGGGGTGCGTGTATGCGGTGCACAGGCGAACCATTCACCCTGCGATGTGCGTTTGCAAGGAGCGGGGTTCTCTTCTCCTCAATGAGGAAGTCAAGGTTATCTGCGAGAACCAGAAGGCCACTGACCGGATCAACATGTTCTTCTCGTCCGCTAACTTCATGAACGCAGCACAGGCCACCGTAGTGCGTGCGTTCGGGCTCTGCACGGGCGCACCTGCGCAGTGGCACGGGCTTCTCGGCGAACCTTTCACCATCCACCTTTCCACGAGAACGCGGAGGCTCTTCTCGCCCACGAAGGCGAGGAGACGTACAGGATCGTCACCGTGTGCTTCGACCACGAGGAAACGAGCTCGCGCCTGCGGGCATCCTCCTGATCTACGACACCGGCTGTCCCTTCCCCACCTTCGGCTTCGTGAAGCCGGCGGTCACGAACGCGCACGTGGACATGAGCCCTTATGGGCAAAGCGTCTTCGCGGACGCAGTCCAGGCGATGGACCTCACCTTCGACGCTCCTATCAACGAGATCGACCTCTCTAAGATGAGGGTCTTCTTGTCGGACGTCCTCTTCGACAGAGAGCAGGACGGCAACAAGAACGTCACCATCCCGTTCGGCAAGCAGGACTGCAAACTTCCGCAAGATGGCACGAAGAGGACACTATCCGGGAGTTCGCGCAGGCGCTGCGCACCAACGGGCGGGTCGAGGCGTTCCGCATGGCCCTGCAGATGTTGGGTGACTTGACCGGTTCGGCATCAGCTACTTCAACATGGACGAGTCCCGGGGGTACGTGAAGACGGCCACCGAGGTCTCGTCCTTTGGGAAACGTTTCCCAAAGGACGTATTAGTCGAGCAGCTCTTGCCGTACGATTTCTACAATCTTTGGATGAACGAAACACGCCATCAATACCTCTAGAGAAGATTATCTCGGATGATCCGTTTGGCATCGCCGATGGGCGTTCCACGCCATGCCGATGATCGCAAATCCATACGCCTTGGCGAAACCGTTTATAATGCGAGGAGTGATGTGGACGTGGGTCTAGGAGGTTGGTGGCGCCGTGAAGAGCCGTGCGTTGAAGAGGACCGCCATCGCCGTCGTGGCAGTCATTGCAGCGATCGTCTGCGTCGCCGCTATCGCCCTGGTGACGCTGCAAGGTCGCACCGACGCCCTTCGCGACGGCTACTCGAACATGCTGGCGGATGCGAATTATTGCGTCCCGGTGAAGGTCGAGGGCGTCGAGGCCATAACGCAAGAAGTCTCGTGCGGCTACGCGGTAATCGAGATGTTCTCGGCCTGGGATGGCGGGGGCATCACCGAGGAGTATCTGTACGACAAATACGGCAAGGTGGTCACCTCGACGGGGCGGTCTTTCTGCGACGAGATGAACAAGCAGTTTCCCGAGTACGTGACGACCATGCGGAAATACCTGACCGATTCGGAGCTTCTCGACGTCGTTCACGCGTGCCTCGCCGAAGGCGTGCCAGTCCCGATAGAGTGGGCGGCGAAGTACGGTGACGAATGGACCTTGCACTACTCGCTCGTTACCGGCCTCGACATCCCCGGAAACAAGGTCACGGTTGCGAACCCGTACGGCTACGTCGAGGAAATATCCCTAGACGAGTTTCTGGATCGGACGCGGTTCGACGCGTACGAGGACATGCCGCTGTTCATGAAGTTCGGCTTCGCGTTCGGTATCTTCGAGAAGAACACGGTATTCGTCCCAGAACGGGCCTCGTAGCGTTACGGAACCGCCCGCAATCGGCTCACCGGATAATAAGCCATCAGCGAAGCGAAGGTCAGGGGGACTACACCCGCAACGTTGGCTACAAGCCTGGCGCCATCACCTACGAGTTCGATACCAAGACCTTCAACCGAGTCGTCGCTCTGCGAGATGCTCGACGAATTCATCGAGGAGGTCCAGCTGATCTCTCGCGCCGACGATATGGTCGATCGCGTACTGCGAATCCCTCGGCACTGCCGGGGCGCTCATCTACCACCGGAACGCACTCTGGACGCTCCAGCGTGCCCGAGGTATGGGGCGGGCCTGGCATTCACCGACGAGGACGGCAACTACAAGGCCGGGTACCGGCGCAAGCTGACCCTTCGGGGACATCAACGGCGGGCTAAACTACGTGGCCGACGAGAGCGCAAAGCTGGTCTGGGGACACTGGAACGTGGACCGCACCGCCAGGGTGCACAGCCTCGGACAGGTGACGTTCTCCGACGACGCCGAGCTGGGAGGCACCGTTGCCCTGATCGACACGGCGCGGGATCCCGAGTGGCGTCTGACGGCGAGGATCGTGCGGCGCGTCGTTGTATCGGTACTGCGACCTCGGCACAGGTTTGGAACGAAAAACCCGTCCCCCGTTCCACGGTCCCCCGTTCCATGCGTTCCTTGAACGCCTTAAAGTCGTTGCCGCGTCCCCGCATGTCGGTAGATAATGGAAGCATCGCCACCAAGAAGGGATACCGCCATGAAGCTCTGCCATGTGACCATACAGACCGCAAACTTCGCTGAGGAGATCGACTTTTATACCAAGTACGCCCGCCTCGCCATCCAGAGGGACATGAGGCCTATGGGACGCAACATGGTGTTTTTGGCAAACAAGAATGGCGACACCGAAATCGAGTTAATCGAGAGGCCAGACGCCGCCGACCTCGACGCGCTTCGCGCCGACCTTGTTGAGGCGGGTCTCGAACCGACGGACTACGTCTCGCCCATGCCGCAGGTCCGCTTCTTCTTCGTAAAGGACCCGGCAGGGCTCAACGTCCAGTTCATGTAGGAAGAACAAAGGCGCGCGATTGCCTGCAGCCCTCCCCTTTTGTAACGGTCAGCTCAGCGACTACGGAACCACGAGGTCAAGGCCATGAAAGAATATCGTTGCACCAGCTGCTATGCACATCTTCTTGCAAGCGACGCCACCTTGCACTGCACGTGTCCCCACTGCGGCACAAAGGCAAAGCTCGTGATGACAAACGGCCAAATCGAGCCGATTTCGTACGTTTCCTTTGTCGTCAGGCAGCGACAGGCAATCAAGAACTATGAGCTTGCGCTAAGGAAGGAGGCTCGCCTGCCTGAGGGGCCCTCCTTTGCGGAAAGCATCGTCTCCGCTCAAGGCGTCTTCGTCCCGTGCTGGCTCAAGAGTGGCGAAGTCGAATTCGACTTTTCGTTTGAAGTCGACGATGGCAGCCCGCTTATGAGGGATCGAATGTTTGGCAACGAGCGACGGGCTGGAAGGCTTGCGTTCTCCAGAGTGCCTGCCAGCGGTTGTGCGCAAGTATCCGATGAAGTGCTGGGTTCGCTGGGAGCCTATAACCTCCGTGCGCTTAAGCCGTTCTCGGACAAAGCTCTCTTAGACTATGTAACCGAACCCTTTACCACAAGCGGAACTCGGTCGAACGATTGCATCGAGCGAAGGCTTAAGGACCTCACCCTTATCGTATGCGAGAACAACGTCACGAGTACATCCGCTTGGAAACACGCCAAGCCAAAGCACTATTACTCCCGCGCAGTTGTCTTTTGCACGAAACCCGAGCGTGTGCTGCTTCCCATGTGGCTTTTGGTCACCTCGAACAACGGCAAGAAAAGCCTCGCAGCGGTAAACGGGCAGACTGGCACGGTAGCGTTGGACGCCCAAGGCAAAGAACATGCCGAGTCGAGGCATCGCAACGTGGTTTTGTCGTACAAGAAGGCCCTTTCCAAAGACGCCCTCACCATCACGCTTCGCGAACCGAGGCTCGGTCCGAGCCAGGAAACAGACAGATGGCCGCCTCGCAAATCCTGAATCAAGGCCTACAACCTCTGTCGTGGGCGCACTCGTAGGGTACTGCGGCCTCGGCGCAGGTTTGGAACGAAAAACCCGTCCCTCGTTCCACAGTCATAGACTGTACGCGGACGGTGCAACCGAACTGCGGTCGCACCGTCCGCCTACCATGTGCCATTCTTCTCTCGCAGGCTGTCCGTCACTTGGCCCGTGGGCTTATGGCCACTGGACTAGTCAGCGTCCTTGGCTTAGTAGTATTCGAAATCATACCCACAGTTGAGACATGTGTTATATGGGTTGCCCCACACGAAATTCTTACTCCCGCATTTGGGACATTTAGGTTCCTCGTTGGTCCAGAGGCCGCCGCCACTGATCTGGGCGAGTTCCTCATCGGTCAGGGTGTAGCCCTCCTCCTCGGCCAAGGCGAAAACCTCCTCTGGTGTGCTACAAGCTTTGACCTTAGCCCTCAGTTCGGGATCAAGGCTCTTAAGGTCCATAACCGCCTCCTTTGCATCGGT
>CACXDP010000103.1 GCA_902766445.1 uncultured Coriobacteriaceae bacterium | reverse complement strand
GCGGTGAGCCGTTGGGTCGAGGCGAGCGAAGAGAACCGCGAGCGCGCGGCGAAGATGCTCGCCACATGCCTGCACCTAATGAAAGGGACGCCCTACATATATCAGGGCGAGGAGCTGGGCATGACCAACTATCCCTTTGCGAGCGTCGAGGAGTGCGATGACCTCGAAGCCCACGACGCGTATCGTATGCTCACGCAGGACTGCGGCTGTTCGCATGAGGAGGCCATGGACGCCCTTCGCGAGATATGCCGCGACAACGCGCGCACGCCCATGCAGTGGGACGATGGACCCGAGGCGGGCTTCACGACGGGCGCGCCATGGCTTCCCGTGAATCCCAATCACGCGTGGATAAACGCGGCAGCTCAGACAGATGACGCCGACTCGGTGTTCTCGCACTACCGCCGTCTGATTGAGCTGCGCCACGAGAGCGAGCTGGTGCGGCAAGGCACCTTCGAGCTGCTGCTTCCCGAGAGCGAGGAGCTCTTTGTGTACGAGCGCCGGCTGGGCGACGAGCGCATGCTGGTGGTCTGCAACTTCACCGAGCGTGAGGTAGCTTTCGAGACTCCTTCTCGATACGTGGGCGGTAGGCGCTTGGCGGCCAACTACAGCGAGCCAGCCGAAGGCGCGTTGCGTCCCTTCGAGTGCTTAGCGCTTCTTTGCACGCCTTAAGAGCGTACCCCTTGGCGCCTGCAGATGCCGCGCAGGTAGTCTGCCGCATTGACGTAAGAAACCCCTTCCAGGCTGCCGGCCGCACCGCGATACACTACGGTGCGGCTCACCACCCTGCCGTACTTGCGCTCCACCTCGTGGATGGCAAGATCGTCGGCGAGATGACGTAGTTGACCCGCGGCCATGCGCGTGCTGTGCTTGACCTCAATGAGTGAGCACTCGTCGTCTCGCTCGTCGTAGATTGCGACATCGTATTCCACCTGGCGCCATCCACCGTCTTGTGCGGGCACGAGGCCTCCAAGTTTGAAGGCTGACTTATCTGGTGGCAGGCAGGCGGATGTTTCGGTCATGATGACGTCTTCTAGAATGCGCCCGCGCACGTTGTCGAGTATCGCATTCCTGACGAAGGTCTGTTCGCGTCTGGGAAGGCTTGAGAAGTATGGATCCTTCTCCAGTTGGGCCACGAGTTCCGTGGCGAAGGCATACCTGATTCCCGGGAGAGCGATTGCGAAGCGCGAAACCGGTGGGCCATCCAGCGATTCGTCTCGGATTTCGACCAACACGTCCAGTCTCTGAAGAAAGAGAGATATCTCATGCAGGTGGGCATCGGTCAGTGCCTGTGCGTTGGCCTCCTGAGCCTCCAGAATGTCCATCGCTCTCATGACGCCCTCGGTTATAGCTTCGGCATCGATGTTGTGCCCGTCGCGTGCGTGGGCGTAGATGCCGCCATCGCGCGTCCTCAGCTGCGAGCGCGTGTCCCCGAGGTCGGCAAGCCGAAACGTCCTGCGTACTACGTCGAGCGTGAATTGGTGGTTCATGCTCTGAATCACGCGGTTGATGGCGCTTGTGAGCGTTCCCGCATCGTAGAGCTGGGCGAGGTTGCGCATCTCGTAGCCATCGCGGTAGTGGGCGAGCGAGTTCTGTATGTTGAAGGCAATGGCCGTGTCCACGTAGCGCGAGGCGCGAGTCCAGTCTGCGAAGGGGAAGTCGTCGCGTGCGATGTCGCCGCGAAGAAGCGTCCCCCCGTGGCAGATGTACTCATCGACATCGTCGACGCCAAGCAATTCGGAGAACTCGGCAAAGGGGATCCTCGTGGTGTGCAGGGTGACGGCGCGGTCGTAGAGAGGCCCTCCCTCGGCGAGCCAAAAGCCTAGGGAGTCCGTGCCAGCCAGGATGATGCGCATCCCCTTCGACGCAAAGAGGTCGGCAAGCACGGCCGAGCCATCCGTGAAGTCGGAGACGGCGGTGACCTCGTCCAAGAATACGTATGACACGCCGCGCCGCTCGAGCAGTCGTAGGTCATGGACCACATCATCCATCGTGTCATCTGAAGTCAGCAACAGATACGCACAGCTTCCCGGACGCTCACGTTCATACTCGCCTGCGACCTGGCGCATCATGATGGTCTTGCCCGTCCGTCTGAGTCCGTAGAGCACGCAGACGCGAGGGCCATTCGTCGCAAGATAGGACACGATGTCATCAACGAGCCACCTTCTGCGCAAGGTAAGAGGGTACTCGCACAGCGAGAGAAGCTCCGTACTCGTCGAGACCTGCGTAATCAGCATGTTCTCGTTTCGAGCTGCCTGAAGCAATCGCGCGAGCCGTGCTTCTAACGTCTTTCGCTCGTCCACGAGTCGCTGGGTCTCTTCGAGCTCGTCGGGGGAGAGGTACCTGCTCACCACCTTGCCAGATGCGTCTCGCCACTGCAGGTAGGGGTATGTGTAGCCCTTGATGCGCTTGCGCACGATGGTGCCCTTGGGCAGGGCCGAGATCTGGTGCTCGATCTCGGCCATGTCAGTGTCGAAGGCCATGGCTGCCTCCATGCTTGTGTTAACCAACAAATGCACACTTGTAGGTTAACACAGCAAGACTCAGCGATTGCCCAAGGGCGGCTAGCTCACAAGCCCAAGTCCTTCGCCACGCTGGCGGCGCACGCGAGACCGCTGGCTATGGCGCTCACCACGAGCGACGGGCCGCTGCTCGCATCACCAGCGACGAATACCTTCGGATCGGACCCTGCGCCTAGCACGTCGAGCACGTTTCTTTGGGGACCGGTGAATCCCATGGCGATGAGCACGAGCTGCGCTGCGAGCACTCGCTCCGAGCTGGCGATGCGCTCAGGCTTGCCGTGTGACCAGTCCAGCGAGACGACGCGAAGGCCGCTCAACCGTCCGTCCTCGCCCAAGACCTCCAGCGTCTCCGTGCCCCACAGCCGCGGGTCGCAACCAAAGACCTCCGCCGCCTCCAGCTGCCCGTAATCGTCCTTGCGCATGCGCGGCCATTGGGGCCAGATGTCGCTTTCCGACCTGCGGCTCGGAGGTTCGGGCAGGAACTCGAGCTGGAGCACGCTCTTTGCCCCTTGGCGAATCGCGGTCGCAACGCAGTCGGTGCCTGTGTCGCCTCCGCCTATCACGACCACGTCCAGCCCCCTGGCGTCGATGCTCGGACCGATGCCGTCGAGTACGAACTTCGTGGCGCTCGTGAGATAGTCGACGGCGAGCACGACGCCCGAGAGGTCTGCGCCTGGTACGTCGAGACGGCGTGCGTCACGTGCGCCGACGGCGATGACCGCCCTGTCATTCTCGGCAAGCAGGGTCGAGGCAACGTCGGGATCAGAGGCATCGGTGTTCAGAAGAAGCTCTACGCCGCTTGCTTGCAGGAGGCTGACACGCCTCTCCACCACGTCTTTGGGGAGCTTCATGTTTGGGATGCCGTACATGAGAAGCCCGCCCGCGCGGTCCTCCTTCTCCACGAGCGTCACGCATGCGCCGCGGCGGGTGAGCTCCCATGCGCAGGCAAGCCCTGCGGGTCCTGCGCCGACGACGGCCACGGAAGGCGCGCCCTCAGGTGCCGGTGCGAGCGGGGTCACGGCACCTGCATCCCAGGACCAGTCTGAGATGGCGCGCTCGTTGTCGCGAATCGTGGTCGGCTCATCATGCAGTCCCAGGTTGCATGCCAGCTCGCAGGGTGCCGGACACACGCGCCCGGTGAACTCGGGGAAGGGGTTGGTGAGCGCAAGGCGTGCCACCGCCTGCTCCCACAACCCGCGATAGAGGAGATCGTTCCACTCGGGGATGAGGTTGTGCAGCGGGCACCCCGTCGAGCGTGTCTTGCCAAAGCTCATGCCCGTCTGGCAGAATGCCACGCCGCAATACATGCAACGGCTTGCCTGCTTGCGCTGTTCCACGCCTTCGAGCGGCAACGCAATCTCCTCGTAGTCAGCAACGGAATCCGCCGCGCCGCGCACGGCGTGTTCGCGCCGCGTTATGTCTAGGTATGCACCCGGCTTTCCCATGGCCTACACCTCTTTTCTCAGGGTCTCGAACGCGAGCTCGATGGCCTCCTCGCGACTCACACCGCGTGCTTGTTCGACCTTGGCCCGTTCGATAATCTTGCGATACTCATGTGGAATGACCTTCACGAAGGAATGCCTGGCCTCCGCGAATTGGTACAGAAGGCGAATGCCGCGTGGGCTGGCAGTGCGCTTCACGTGCTCCTCGACGAGCTGTCGGATGTGTTCGAGCTCCACGTCGTCAGGTGCTACCAGCTCAACCATGTCGTGGTTGCAACGGCGCTCCAGCGTGTGCAGCTCGTCGTACACGTAGGCGACGCCACCGCTCATGCCGGCGGCGAAGTTCGGCCCCACCTCGCCAAGAATCACGACCTCTCCGCCCGTCATGTACTCGCAGCCATGGTTTCCCACGCCCTCGACGACCAGCGTCGCGCCGGAATTCCTCACGCCGAAACGCTGCCCCGCGAGGCCGTTCACGAAGCCGCGACCGCTCGTCGCGCCGTAGAAGGCGACGTTGCCCACGCTGAGGTTCTCGTCAAACTTGTACGTGGCGCTTCGGGACGGGCGGACCGTGACGATGCCGCCCGAGAGGCCCTTGCCCACGTAGTCGTTCGCGTCGCCCTCGATGTTGAGCGTCACGCCGCGTGGAAGGAAGGCACCGAAGCTCTGGCCTCCCGACCCAGCGCAGTCTATGGTGATCGCACCCTCCGGCAGACCCTCGGGATGTGCCTTGGTGACGGTGGCTCCCAGCATGGTGCCCACGCACCGGTTTACGTTGTCTATGTCGGCGCGGAACCGTACGGGCACCATGTGCTCGCGCGCGCTCGACGTGTAGGGCACAAACAGCGTGGCGTCTAGGGTCTCGTCCAGGTGCAGGTCGGCTGCCATGCTGGGAATGAAGCGCACGCCGTCTGCCCCGGGGATGTCTTCCGCGAGCTGAGGCGTCGCACGATGCAGCAGGCTGGAGAGGTCGCAGGAGTTGGCCTTGTCGTGACCCTCGATGCGCACCTGGCGCAGGCATTCCGGATGCCCCACCATCTCGTCAACCGTGCGAAAGCCAAGGCGCGCCATGTGTTCGCGCAGGTCCTTCGCCACGAAGGTCATGAAGTTGACCACGTATTCGGGTTTGCCCGCGAAGCGGCAACGCAGGCGTTCGTCTTGCGTGCAGATGCCCACCGAGCAGGTGTCCTGGTGACAGTCGCGCTGCATGAGGCAGCCGAGCGCGACGAGCGGCATGGTGGCAAAGCCGAACTCCTCTGCCCCAAGCAGGGCTGCCACCGCCACGTCGCGTCCGTCCATGAGCTTCCCATCGGCCTCGAGCACCACACGCGAGCGGAGGCCATTCATGAGCAGCGTCTGTTGCGCCTCGGCAAGTCCGAGCTCAAGGGGGAGGCCCGCATGATAGATGGAGTCGCGCGGTGCCGCACCTGTGCCGCCGTTCGATCCGGAGACGAGGATCTTGGCCGCCCCTCCCTTTGCGACGCCGGTTGCGATGGTTCCTACGCCGGCCTCGCTCACCAGCTTCACCGAGATGCGCGCGTCGGGATTTGCGCACTTCAGGTCAAAGATAAGCTCGGCGAGGTCCTCGATGGAGTAGATGTCGTGATGCGGCGGGGGAGAGATGAGTCCGACGCCGGGCGTGGAGTGACGGATGCGCGCCACCCAGGGCCACACCTTGCGACCGGGCAGGTGACCACCCTCGCCGGGCTTTGCGCCCTGCGCCATCTTGATCTGGATCTCGATCGCACTGCCCAGATAACGGCTGGTGACACCAAAACGTCCCGAGGCGACCTGCTTTATGGCCGAGTTCAGGCTGTCTCCGTTTGCCAACGGCGTCTCGCGGGCAGGGTCCTCGCCGCCCTCGCCCGTGTTTGACCGCCCTCCCAGACGGTTCATGGCGATGGCAAGACACTCGTGCGCCTCTTTGGAGAGGGACCCAAAGCTCATCGCGCCAGTGTTGAACCTGCGCACGATGGACGAGGCGGGCTCGACCTCCTCGAGTGGCACCGGCCCCGAGGGTAGTGGGACGAAGTCGAGCAGGTCTCGCAGCACTATCGTGCGATTCGCGCGATGCACCTCTTTTGTATAGGCTTGGAAGGTCTCCCAGTCTCCTTCGCGGCATGCTCGCTGCAGCAGGTAGATGGCCTGCGGCGTCAAGAGGTGCTCCTCGGCGCCCGGCCTCCACTTCGTGATGCCGGAGCTGGGCAACTTGCCCACAATGGGCTCCTTTGCGAACTGTGCAGCTTGGCGGAATCGCTCGTCGACCTCGCGCTGGAGCCCTTCGATGTCCAGTCCTCCGATGCGAGAGGTGCTTCCCGCAAAGCAGCGATCGACCAGAGACTCGCTGAGCCCCAGAATCTCGAATATCTGAGCCGACTGGTAGCCCTGCATGGTCGAGATGCCCATCTTGCTCATGATGGAGACGATTCCCGCCGTCACCGCCTGGTCAAAGTTCGCGTGCGCATCGTGAGCGGGAAGGTCGATGGCACCCTGTGCGACCAGGTCGTCTATGCACTCGTGTGCGAGGTAAGGGTAGATGCCCGTCGCCGAGTAGCCGACAAGTGCGGCGAAGTCGTGCGGACTCATGGCGTCGCCCGTCTCCACGACGATGTCGGCGCGCATGCGCATGCCCAGCCGAACGAGGTGGTTGTGAACGCTCCCTAGGGCGAGCAGAGACGGGATGGGCACTTCTTTGGCTGTGGCGCGGTCCGAGAGGATGACGATGTTCGTGCCCTGCGCGACGGCATCGCTTACCTGCGTGTTCAGCTCGTCGAGGGCGCGATCCAACGCATGTGAGTCCGCATCCTTGAGATAGGTCGCATGGAATGTCTGCGCATGAAACCCCACGCGGTCGATGCTGCGGATGCGCTCGAAGTCGTCTCGTGAGAGGATGGGCCCCTCCAGTCGAATTGTGCGGCAGTTGTCGCGGCTGTCTTCCAGGAGGTTGCCGTGGTTGCCCAGATACAGCACGTTCGAGGTGACCATGCTTTCGCGAAGCGCGTCGATGGGCGGGTTGGTCACCTGCGCAAAGAGCTCGTTGAAGTAGTCGAAGAACGAGCGCGGAAGTCTGGAGAGCACGGCGGGTGGCACGTCGGTTCCCATGGAGGCGAGGGGCACGCCACCTGTCTGCGCCATGTGTCGCACGACCTCCTCCATGTCGTCGAAGTGGTAGCCGTGGCATGCGAGACGCCAGGCGAGCGATTCGCGCTCGTCGCGGGCGACGGTCGCGCGGCCATTCTTTGCCTGTGCCTCGGGCAACGGAAGGTCAGCCACGTCAATGGTCTGGGTGTTCAGCCAGGTGCGGAAGGGCTTTTGCGAGGCGTATCTGTCACGCAGCTCGTCGTTAAAGATGACCCGCCCCTGTGCGGGGTCCACGAGCAGCATCTCGCCCGGCCCCAGGCAACCAGCCTGCAGGATTACGCGGGAGTCCATGTCTATGGCGCCTACCTCGCTGGCAAGGATCAGGCGGTCGTCGCGCGTGACGTAGTAGCGGGCGGGGCGCAGTCCGTTGCGGTCAAGGGCGGCGCCCATGACGGTGCCGTCCGAGAACGCGATGGCCGCAGGGCCGTCCCACGGCTCCATGAGCATGGACTGATAGGCGTCGTAGCTGCGCCGCTCCTCGGATAGCTGGGCGTTGTGGTCCCAAGGCTCTGGTATGACGAGCGTCATGGCACGCGCGAGATCCCGTCCGTTCATGACCAGGAACTCGAGCATGTTGTCGAGAATCGCCGAGTCGGAGCCCTCGCGGTTTATGACGGGCAGGGTCTTTTCCAGCTCGTGGCCGAGCACGGGCGAGTAGAGGTGCGGCTCCCTGGCACGAAGCCAGTTGACGTTTCCGCGCAGCGTGTTGATCTCGCCGTTGTGGATGATGTACCTGTTTGGGTGGGCTCGCTCCCAGCTCGGCGTGGTGTTGGTCGAGTAACGGGAGTGGACGAGGGCAATGGAGCTCTCCACCGCGGCATCGTTGAGGTCGAGGTAGAAGCGCCGCATCTGCGTGGCCACCAGCATGCCTTTGTACACGATGGTTCGCGAGCTCATGGAGCAGACGTAAAAGATCTTGCCCGACAGCTCGTGCGAGGCATCCGCTCGCTTCTCTATCACGCGCCGGCATACGTACAGCTTCCGCTCGAAGTCCGCTCCCACTGCCACGTTCTGGGGTCGGGCGACGAACGCTTGGAGGATGGTGGGCATGCACGCCCGTGCCGTCGCGCCGAGGTCGTGGTCGTCTATGGGCACCTCGCGCCAGAACAGCACGGGTACGCCCTCGGCGGCGCACCCCTCCTCAAAGATGCGGCGGGCGTCCGTGACGCCACGCTCATCTTGGGGGCAAAACAGCATCGCGACGCCGTAGTCCCCCTCGTCAGGAAGCAGGTGGCCGCACTTCTGTGCCTCTTTGCGAAAGAACCTGTGCGGAACCTGAAAGAGGATTCCCGCACCGTCACCGGTGTTTGCCTCAAGTCCCTTGCCGCCCCTGTGCTCGAGGTTTACGAGCACGCTCAGGGCGTCGTCCACCATGCTATGGGAGCGTTCTCCCTTGAGATGGGCCAAGGCGCCGATGCCGCAGGCATCATGCTCAAACTCGGGGCGATAGAGTCCTCTGTTCATGGGTTCCCCTCTCCTCAATGCGTCTTGCATGTGTCCTGCCACGCGAGATCGGAGGCACGTGGCAGGACGTGAGGGGCTACTCTACACGAGGGTGTGCTCGCAGCGGACAAGCTTTGCGCGCGTCTTCAAGTTGTGACGGGCAAGACATGCGCCTGTGAGCTGCATGAAGCCTGTTGGTAATCCTTGGGCAACAGCATCGCAGCATCGCGAGCGCATTATTTAGTAACACACCTAAAGCGCCCCAACGATGCGTCCCGGCAAGCGGGGGAGAGGAGCGCACATGAGGCAGACCGTATTTACCGCGATGCTACCCATTGGCGAGAGCCTTGTGGTGCAAAAGAACCGCATAAGCGGTTCGAGACGCGATGGCCCGCGCATCGCCGTGGTCACCGGCATGTACGGAGACGAACTGGAAGGGCAGCTCGTGGCCTTCGAGCTCGCACGCAGGCTGAACGATACTCCCGGAGATTTGCGGGGCACGGTGGACATCTATCCGGCGCTCAACCCCCTCGGCCTCTCGTCGCACGAGCATGGCGTGCCTCAGTTCGACATAGACCTTGAGCGCACCTTCCCGGGAAACCCGGACGGAAACATGACCGAGGTGCTTGCCGACGCCGTGTTTCGCGACATTTTGGGTGCGCGGGCTTGTGTGGTGATCCATTCTAGCGATGCCTACGTGCGCGAGATGACGCAGGTGCGCATAGACGAGGATGACGAGAACGACCTCGTTGGGCTGGCCTCTCTTCTCAACTCCCAGATCATCTGGGCGCGCGCGGCCAAGCCTATGAGCGGGCCAAGCTTGGCTCGTGCGCTCAATGCGCAACGATGCCCTACGGTCGTCGTGGAAATGGGTACGGGCATGAGCGTGAGCAAGGATTCGGGATCGTGGCTGGTAGAGGGCATCCTACGACTCATGGAAAGCCTCCATGCGTGGACGGGATCGACCATCGCCCTTCCGTATCCTCGGGTGGTGCGAGGCGACAACGTCGCCGTTCTCACGGCATCTGACCCGGGCTTGTTCCTCGCGCATGTGGAGCACGGAGACCGGGTGAGGCGTGGCGACGTGATTGGTGCGGTCGTGGATCCCTTGGAGGGAACGACGCTGTCTGAGGTACGAACGCCTTGCACAGGTCTCGTCTTTTCCCTCAGGACGTACCCTGTGACGCAGCCCGGATCGTTGCTCGCGCGCATACTTGAGGAGGGGCAATGAAAAGCGGTGTCATCTATCAGATGGAGGTCCCTTATCGGGAGCCTTTGCGTATCCGAGGATTCCAGTTTGGCAACGAGCGCGGTGCGCGTGCGTGCGCGATCGTGGGATCCACGCGGGGCAACGAGGTACAGCAGACCTTCGTTTGCGCTCGACTCGTGGCGCTTCTGGCAAACTTGGAGCATGAGGGGATGATCAGCGCGGGCAAGAGCATCCTGGTGATTCCTTGCGTCAATCCGTTTTCCATGAACGTCCAGCAGAGGTTCTGGCCACAGGATAGGGCTGACATCAACAGGAGCTTTCCCGGAGATGAGCGGGGCAGCACCACTGAGCGCATCGCGGCGGCGATTCTTCGTGTGGCGCAGACCTACGAGTATGGGATTCAGCTTTGCAGCTTCAATCAGCAGGGGGACTTTTTGCCGCATGTGCGCATCTCCTATCAGGGGCCCATATCGGAGCGCTCCGCAGAACTCGCGCGAGACTTCGGGTTGCCCTATGTGGTAACGCGCGTGCCGTCGCCCTTTGACGAGATGACGCTCAACTATGCGTGGCAACAAAGCGGCACCCATGCGTTCTCGCTCTACAGCATGGCGACCGATCGCATCGACAAGGGAAGTGCGCAGGAGGCGACCGATGCTGTGCTGAGGTTCCTCTTGGCGCGGGGCGTCCTGACGTCTGTGGCGAGCAAGGCCGCGACTCCCGCTCCGACTACGTGTTTGCTACGAGAAGAAAACCTGGCTGACCTTAGGACGAGGAGATCGGCAGGATTCCTGATAACGACCGTGCGAGTTGGGGATCGCGTGAGAAAGGGACAAAAGCTCGCGCAGGTCCTCGATGCCTTTGACACCCATCCCCTGGAGACTTTGCAGTCGCCCGTGGACGGTCGCGTGTTCTTCATGCGCACCGACTCGCTCGTGCAACAGCACATGGTCGTCCTGCGCATCGCGCCCGACGCCTGATTTTGACATCGATCCCACAGTGGGAAAGTGGTCAGCTACTCTTCCGGGTCACACCGTGGCAAAGAGACGCTTTGCTTCCCGACACCTCCTCGAAATGCTTGAGAAATGTGGCCTCCCTAGTCTGTAGCGCATTCTTTTGGACCCGACGAAAGAGGTGAGTCATGGCAAAGGACAAGGTATCGGCCGAGTTCGGCAGTCTGGTGTTCTCCGACTCCGACATGCGCGAGCGCCTGCCGAAGCCCACGTACAAGGAGCTTTCGCGCGTCATCAAGGAGGGCGTGCCCATCGACCTCGACATCGCCAACGAGGTTGCCCATGCGATGAAGGAGTGGGCGCTCGAGAAGGGAGCCACGCACTTCACGCACTGGTTCCAGCCGCTCAACGGCATCACGAGCGAGAAGCACGACAGTTTCATCACGCCGCAGGATGATGGCTCGGTCATCATGGCCTTCTCTGGCAAGGAGCTCGTGCAAGGCGAGCCAGATGCTTCGAGCCTGCCCTCCGGCGGCTTGCGCGCCACCTTCGAGGCACGCGGCTACACCGTGTGGGACCCAACGAGCCCCGCGTTCGTGAAGGACGAGGTTCTCTGTATCCCTACGGCCTTCATCTCCTACACGGGCGAGGCGCTCGACAAGCGCACGCCGCTCCTTCGTTCTGAGGCGGCGCTGGAGAAGCAGGCGAAGCGCGTCCTCTCGCTCTTTGGTCGCGAACCCAAGCGCGTGATCACGACCATCGGTCCCGAGCAGGAGTACTTCCTCATCAAGGAGGAGGACTTCGAGGCGCGCCCCGACCTGATCCTCACTGGCAGGACCCTCTTTGGCGCTGCTCCCGCAAAGGGCCAGGAGCTGGAGGAGCACTACTTCGGTGCCATCCGCCCGTCCGTCAACGCCTTCATGAAGGAGCTCGATGACGAGCTGTGG
>CACXDP010000102.1 GCA_902766445.1 uncultured Coriobacteriaceae bacterium | reverse complement strand
TCTGGG
The DNA here is from genome assembly GCA_902766445.1 of uncultured Coriobacteriaceae bacterium. Taxonomy (GTDB): domain Bacteria; phylum Actinomycetota; class Coriobacteriia; order Coriobacteriales; family Atopobiaceae; genus RUG440. The sequence goes on along the minus strand of CACXDP010000102.1, from coordinate 9,235 downwards.
TCAAACGCGACGTAAGGAGTACCGATGGGAATACGCGACTTCACCGGAGGCGACTTTGAGGCTGCTTCCAAGTTCCTCGGGGCGACCCGGCACGCAGAGCACGGCGAGCGCTCATACTGGCACGGCTCGCTTGAGCTATGCGCCATTCTTGCGCGAAGCGACCACGGCTTCGTAGCTGCCGCAGCCGACGGCACGCTCACGGGACTATTGCTGCTTGCCAGCCCCCGCGAAGAGGACCATAACCCTGACCTGCGCAAACACTGGCTCTCACAGCGGACGGTGTTGCTTGCGGTATGCCGCACCCTTGGCATCGACCCCGCGCCTGGTGGCGAGGTGACTGGCAGCGGGACAGACGGCAGCGGATGCGACCCGCGTATCGTTGCACAACTGGGCAAAGACGCACGGCTCGTGACACTCTGGCAGACCAACCCAGTCACCTGCGGCGAGCGAGAGCAACAAGAGCTTTTGGAGCGTGGCTTCGCATGGCTTTCCGAACGCGGCGTCGAGACCACGGACGTCCGAGACGAGGAGCCAATTCTGCCCAGCACCGACAAGGAAAGCGCACTTGTTGGCAATATCCTGAACGAGCACGGCAACGCGCATGGTGTCGAATTCGTGTCTTATGACTATCACATCCAGAAGGACGGCGAACTCGTAGCGGGCATCGTTGCCTGGGCCTTGGGATCCGACCTGCACGTGGACATGCTTGCCGTGAAGAAGAGCGAGCGCGGACGTGGCCTCGGCGGCAGGCTCTTGTCGCATGTCGAGGAGCAGGCGCGTCGCGACGGCTGCACCACCGCCAGCGTGGACACCTTCTCGTTCCAGGCCCCCGACTACTATCCCGCGCATGGCTATCAGGAGGTCTTTCGCTACCCGCTCACCGACGGCACCGAGCGCATCTACTTCTCGAAGCAGCTGTAGGCGCAGAACGCTCCGTCAGCTTAAAAGATGGTTCGTACACAAACGTGATACATTTAAGCCGTCTCATGTGCAGCATTCTTTTAGAATTGAAAGAGCAAGGTTAAATACGTACCCTTGCTTATCTCTCATCTGCAACATGCGCTGTGCTATAGTGGCACGAAAACCGAATACCGCAGACGGTGCCCCCGACGGCCACGCCAAGCCGGGGGATAATAGGGAAGCAGGTGCGATGCCTGCGCGATCTCGTCACTGTATGTGGGAAGTCCGACGCCATGCGCGAGCGCGGTCACTGGCACAAGCTGGGAAGACGACGGCGGACGCAAGACCCACGAGCCAGGAGACCTGCCGCCTGTAAGGGTACGGGACACAGCGCCATGAGCGCAACACGTCCAGGCCACGAGCTCTTGGCCGTATCGCATACAAGGGCCGGTTGACCGCCGGCCCTGATACGGCCTCATGCTCACTACGCATGGGGTCGTTTTGGTTGTCGAGGTGGGAGCGGGGCTTCCACACGAAGGAGGTCATGATGAAGAGGATCTTACCCGTCACCATGGGGCTACTGCTCGCCCTGACGCTGTTAGCCGCCTGTTCGGGCAGCACATCCGATGCGGGAACTACGACCGACGATGCCATGCAGGAAACGACCGAGACGACGGCCGATACCGCTGAGGGCGCCACTGATGGCGCCACCACAAGCGCGACCGAGTCCTCCACCGAGCCCGCCGCCGGTGAAGAAGCCGATGAGGAGAACTACAACACCGGCGACGCCTCTCTTGACAACCCGCGCAATGCCGACAACATCGGCGAAGACGAGCTCATGGTCGTGAGTTTCGGCACGAGCTACAACGAGAGCCGTTATCTGACCATCGGTGCCATCGAGCAGGCCATCGAGAATGCCTTCCCCTACTTGAGCGTACGGCGTGGTTTCACGAGCCAGATCATCATCGACCACGTGAAATCACGCGACGGCGTGGTCATCGACAACGTCAGCGAGGCGCTCGATCGCGCGTCAAAGAATGGCGTCAAGCGACTTGTGGTGCAGCCGACGCACCTCATGGACGGCCTCGAGTACCACGACCTCGTTGACGAGGTGGGCAACTACGCCGATGCGTTCGAGAAGGTCGCCATCGGCGAGCCGCTGCTCACGAGTGACGAGGACTTCGAACGCGTGGCGCAGGCCATCGCGGACGCCACTGCCGAATACGATAATGGCGAGACTGCCATCGTGCTGATGGGCCACGGCACCGAGGCCGACTCCAATGCGGTGTACACGCGCATGCAGCAGACCTTCGACAAGCTGGGCAAGGAGCATTACTACGTGGGAACCGTCGAAGCGACACCTTCGGTGGACGACGTGCTCGCCGAGGTCAAGAAGGGCAACTACAAGCGAGTCGTCCTCGAGCCACTCATGATCGTAGCCGGCGACCACGCAAACAACGACATGGCGGGCGACGATGACGACTCGTGGAAGAGCATCTTTGAGCGCGAAGGCTATGAGGTAGAATGCGTACTGCGCGGTTTGGGTGAGCTCGAACCCATTCAGCAACTCTTCGTCGAGCACGCGCAGACAGCCATCGACTCGCTCGAGAAGGAATAATCGGCAACACCGACGCACTTCGAACGCTTGGAGCCAGGCACAAACCAGCCAAAGGAGACATGATGAGAAGAGTCGCAACGTGTATATTGACCGGACTGCTGGCATTCACGCTGGTGGGATGCGGTAGCGCCGCCGAGCAACAAAAGCAGGAAACGACCGACGCTCAAGCATCGTCCACGTCACAGGTGGCCGACGCCTCTGACATGGCCGAACCGGTAGAGCTCGACGTGGAAGGCCTCACGCCCATGACGGCTGATGCGCTCGTGGACGGTACGTACGACATCGAGGTCGACTCGAGCTCATCGATGTTTCGCATCGAATCGTGCAAGCTGGCGGTGGATAACGGCTCGATGACGGCACGCATGACCATGGGCGGCACCGGATACCTCTACGTCTATCCCGGTACAGCCGAGGAGGCCGCCGCCACAGCCGAAGCAGATTACATCCCCTTCGAGGAGGAAGGGGACGCCCATGTATTTGCCCTCCCCGTCGAAGCGCTCGACACGCCCCTCCCCTGCGCCGCATATAGCAAAAAGAAGCAGATGTGGTACGACCGCGATCTTGTCTTTCGCGCTGACTCGTTGCCCGCCGAGGCATTTGCCGGGGGACGGGGAACCGCACTCGACTCGCTCGGACTTGCGGATGGCAACTACGAGGTCGCCGTAGCGCTCGAGGGAGGCTCGGGCAAGGCAAGCGTGGACTCCCCTGCCAAACTCACCGTGACTGACGGTGGAGCTACGGCGCGCATCGTGTGGAGCAGCCCCAACTATGACTACATGGTCGTGAACGGCAATCGCCTCGAGCCCGTGAACGAGGGTGGCAACTCCGAGTTCGAGGTACCCGTCGATACCTTCGACGCCCCGACACCCGTCACGGCCGACACTACGGCGATGAGCAAGCCGCACGAGATCGAATACACCCTCACCTTCGATTCCTCCACGATTGTTGCCGCAGAGGACTAACGACATGCATGCGCGCGCAAAGGAGCAAGAAGTGAGCGGCGCTCGCCGGAGCGCCTTTGCGCGCACGTCCCTGGCCTCGCAAACTGCGCGCCGTCGCCCAGGCCGCGCGATTCTCGCCCTTGCGCGCATTGTATGCCTCGCGCTCGCACTGCTGCTCTGCGGTTGCGCGAGCGGAGGTGCACGCGAAGGCACCCCAGACGTGGAAGTCACGGAACACCTGTCACTGGAGGCCGCCACCCAGTACGACGTGGCCTTTCGCGAGGATGGGACATACCTGCTCACCATCGGCGAAACCGACCGCTACCTGCTCGTGCCCGACGACATCGAGCCTGCGGATGGCGGTGACCTCACGCGCATTGCGCTTCCCTTGCACGACACCTACCTCGCCGCCTCCTCCGCCATGGATTTCTTTGTACGGCTCGATGCGCTCGATGCCGTGCGGATGACGAGCACCAAACGAAGTGATTGGAGCCTCGAGGAGGTTTCCTCTGCAATCGAGGACGAAAGCATGCTCTACGTGGGCAAATACAGCGCACCAGACTACGAGCGCGTACTCTCGGAAGGCGCTCAGGTCGCCATCGAGTCCACGATGATCTATCATTCGCCCGAGGTGGCAGAGCGTCTGACCGCGCTGGGCATCCCCGTGCTCGTCGAGCGCTCGAGCTACGAGACGAGTCCACTAGGCCGACTCGAGTGGATCAAGCTCTACGGCCTGCTCACCGGACGGCTCGACGAGGCGGAGCGAATCTTTGACGAGCAGGTCGCCGCCGTCGAGCACGTCTCGTCGAAGGACCTCAGCACACGGCCTAATGTGGCATTCTTCTCAATCTCCGCGAACGGACACGCCGTCGTACGCAAACCCGGCGATTACGTGTCCCAGATGATCGACCTCGCGGGCGGGCGATACTTCCTCGAGGCCAAGGATACGCCAACCGACACCGCGAACGCCCTCTCGACCATGAACATGGAGATGGAGAGCTTCTACGAGGCCGCGCGCGACGCAGACATCATCATCTACAACAGTGCCATCGACGACGAGCTCAGAAGCATCGATGACCTCGTAGCCAAGAGCCCACGCCTTGCCGACTTCAAGGCCGTGCGCAACGACCGCGTGTGGTGTACGGGCAAGGACCTCTTTCAGCAACCCACCTGCGTCGCGGATATGGTTCAGGAGATGAGCGCGGCGTTCGCCGAGAAGGACGCCGACGGGGGTGCCGATAGGACCAATTTCGAGCACCTCTATCGTGTGCGATGGAAAGACGGACAATGAGGAGGTCGCGCCGATATGTACTGGGCTTCGCGGGGCTCGCGTCGCTGCTCCTCGTGCTGACTGCGCTCAACGTCGTGCTCGGCAGCTCGTCAGTCACGGCAAGCGAGGCGCTGAGACTCCTCTTTCCGGGCGGAGCTGACGTCGACACCACCGCTTACCACGTCATATGGGACATCCGACTCCCCCGCCTGTGCGCGGCGGCGCTGCTCGGCGGCATGCTTTCGGTGACGGGATTCTGCCTGCAGACCTTCTTTGCCAATCCCATCGCCGGACCCTACGTCCTCGGCATCTCTTCGGGTGCCAAGCTCGTCGTGGCCCTCACGCTCGTATGGTCGCTTGTACAGGGAGTCGCGCTCGGCTCGGCCGTGCTCATCGTCGCCGCCTTCATTGGAGCCTTGCTCGCCATGGGCTTCGTGCTCGTCATCGCGGGACGGGTAAGAAACGCCGCCACGCTCATCGTATGCGGCGTGATGATCGGCTACGTGTGCTCGGCCGTCACCGACATCGTGGTCGCCTTCGCCGATGACGCGAACATCGTGAACCTCCACACCTGGTCTCAGGGCAGCTTCTCGGGCATCAGCTGGGACAACGTCGCGGTGATCGCCATCGTCGCGGTGGCTGCACTTGCCTGGAGCGTCGCCCTCTCGAAGCCCATGGGGGCCTATCAGCTGGGCGAGTCCTACGCGGCCAATGCCGGCGTGAACATCAAGAGCTTCCGCACGCAGCTGGTACTACTCTCGAGCCTACTCGCGGCAACCGTCACCGCCTTTGCGGGTCCTGTCTCGTTCGTGGGCATTGCCGTGCCCCAACTCGTGAAGGGGCTCTTTGGCACGGCGCGTCCGTTGGTCGTCGTGCCGGGGGCGTTTCTGGGCGGGGCAGCGTTCTGCCTGTTTTGCGACCTCGTGGCCAGGACCGCGTTTGCCCCCACAGAGCTGGGCATCTCCACTGTCACGGCCGTCTTTGGTGCGCCCGTCGTCATGTGGATGCTCGTCTCGCGCCGACGCGGAAGGAGGACGCATGGGGAGTGACGACTCACAACCACGCGCTGCCGCGCTCACCACCACGGACCTCACCGTGGGCTATGGCAGCAGCGTCGTGGTCGACGGCATCAGCTTCGAGATCCACGCCGGACAGATCGTAACGCTCATCGGACCGAACGGCGCGGGAAAGTCGACCATCTTGCGTACGATTGCGCGGCAGCTCGCACCAATCGCAGGCACCGTGACGCTGAGCGGTAGGGATCTTCGAGCTCTCGACCCCAACGAGCTAGCCCGAACCATGGCCATCCTCACCACCGAACGCGTCGATCCCGAGCTGATGACCTGCGAGGACGTCGTTGCCATGGGACGCTACCCCCACACAGGGCGACTCGGGCTGCTTGGCGAAGCGGATCGGCGCGCAATCGCAGATGCCATGGAACTTGCGCGCGTGGAGTCACTCGCCGACGAGCCGTTCTCCTGTGTGAGCGACGGACAGCGCCAACGCGTCATGCTTGCCCGCGCAATATGCCAAGAACCGCGCGTCCTCGTGCTCGACGAGCCGACCTCGTATCTGGACATACGTCACAAGCTGGAGTTTCTACGCCTGATTCGCCTGCTCGCACGAGAGCGTGGCGTCACTGTGCTCATGAGCCTGCACGAGTTGGAGCTCGCCCGCCACGTGTCAGACCTCGTCGCGTGCGTCGCTCACGGACGCATCGACCGCATCGGTACTGCGCAGGAGGTCTTTGCAGGCGGCTACGTTCGTCGGCTCTATGAGGTCGACGACGAGGATTTCGATGCCATCTACCCTGGCCTCGACCAGTCAACGTCGTCCCCGCACGCCGACGACGAGCACTCCCCCACTGTCACGACACAAGGCGCCTCTTTATCGGCAGCGCCCAACGACCATTACGTGCGCAGCGGGCAGCGATTGCTCCGTTGCGGGGTGACAACGGGCACCTGCGCCGCACTCGCAACCGCTGCTGCCACGCACCTCTTGCTCGAGGGTCGCGCACCCGAAGCGGTAAATCTCGTCACGCCCAAAGGTCTGCCCGTTGAGGCCGAGGTCGCATTTGCCGAGCTCACGGATGCAAGCGCGTCATGTGGCATACGCAAAGACGCGGGCGATGATCCCGACGTGACGGACGGCATTCTCGTCGTCGCCACTGTCGCACGCATAGCCGATGGGATCACCATCGAGGGCGGAGCGGGTGTGGGTCGCGTCACCAAGCCCGGCCTCGACCAACCAGTGGGTGTGGCCGCAATCAACCGCGTTCCCCGACAGATGATCGAGTCGCAGGCACGTTCCGTTGCGGACGAGCTTGGCTACACGGATGGCCTCGCGGTGACCATCTCCGTTCCCGACGGAGAGCATATCGCAAAGCGAACCTTCAACCCGCAGCTCGGCGTGGTGGGAGGCATCTCGATTCTCGGCACCTCCGGCATAGAGGAGCCCATGAGCGAACAAGCCCTCGTGGACACCATCGAGCTCTCACTTCGGCAGGTTCATGCTCAGGGCGCGAAGAGCGTGCTCTTGTTGCCCGGCAACTACGCAGAGGAGTTTGTTCGCAGCTCGTTGCCCGAGCTGCACGATGTGCCACAGGTGAAGTTCTCGAACTACCTGGGCGAGGCGCTCGATGTCACGGCAAGCCTCGGGTTTGAGCGCGCGCTCATCGTCGGCCACATCGGCAAGCTCGTTAAGCTCGCAGGCGGCGTCATGAACACGCACTCCAGAGTGGCAGATTGCCGCATGGAACTCATCTGCGCTCACGCAGCCGTAGCCGGTGCAAATGCGAGCCTATGCGACGCGCTGCTCGCAGCCGCCACGACGGACGCAGCACTCGACTTGCTCGACGCCGCCGGGCTCAAGGAACAAGTGATGGATCGCCTGCTTGACGCGATGCAACGCCACCTCGATCACAGGGTAGCTGACTCGCTCGTCGCAGGCGCGATTGTCTTCTCGAACCAACACGGACTCCTCGGGATGACCCCCACCGCCCGCGACATCATGGAGCACTCATAGCGGCTAGCACTTACGGGCATAGCGCACGACAACTACGGCTATGTCTTCCCAACGTCAGTCGACGGAAAGGGAGTGCCGTTGTAGGGCAGATACTGTACGGCTACGCAAGAATCGCCTCGATCATCTGGTTCTTGAGGCGATTGGCTACCTCGAGTTTCCAAGCGGGGTAACCGAAGCCAGGGTCTTCGTATTCGAAGTCCTTGAGCACCACGAGCTTGGCGCGTATGTCACTCGTGAGCATAGCGCGCGCCACGACCACGAAGCCACCGCCAATCTTTGGCCGTTGGTGCGAGAGGTACTCGTCCACGTCGTCATGCTCCATCAGATAGGGAAGCAGAGCCATGTTCTGGTCAAACAGCGGTGCCATGCCCACAATCTCACCCGTGTCGTTGCGAACAAGGAAGCCGTAATTGCCCGCATGGCGGTCCACGTTCACGCAGATGGCATCCATGACCAACATCTCTCGAAAGAGTTCGTCGCCCCCATGCTCGGCAAGAAGCGCGAGTACGTCATCGATGCCAAACCGCTGCCTAAACATACGAATTGCTGGCACGAAGCCGAGATCTTCTGAAGTGAAAAGCGGACAATCCGATGCTAGCTTGCCGTGGTAGTTACGCAGCGTATAGGGCACATGGCTTACGGCGGCGGCATCCAAGATGTCCGCGCAGAGCTTCTCGGAGTAGGGCTCAAACCCAGCGTTAGCGTAGCCTGAGGAGCCTCGCTTTAGCAGGTGTGGTCCGTCCTCCTCTCGAACCCAGCACTTGTCAAACGACCCAGATGTGCCGAATTCGGGGCTTGTGCTTGAGAACTGACGCCCGTACATACCAACACCGTCGAAGGCAATGCGCGCCACGACATCATCGAAGCAATTCGTGTACAGCGAGACGTCCTCCCATGCCAGCTCGGAGCCCTCACGCTTCATCCAGAAGGTATCGGTGAGAGAGACGCAGCGCACCATGTCTATGAAGCCCTTGCGATTGTCGATGCCAAGCTCCTCCATGAGTCGCTTTATCGACGTGCGATGCTTGGCAATCTGTCGGTCATCAATCCAGTCATTGATGTTGCTAAAACCGTAGGGCAGGTAATCGTCATCCTGCTCAACCAAGTCGTAGATCATCTCTCCATATACATCGCGCTCCTCGCAGACCGCCACGAGCTTGTTTTTGTTCATGAGCTGGTAGCGCATGCAAGTCTCCCCTCGGATAATCTGACATATTCTTCTATCCATCATAGCACATTTCATGGCGACTCAGCGACACAACACTGGGGACACCAAGGGAGGGTCCTTGATGCCCCTGTGGTAGCATGGCGACAGACATCACCTGTCAGCACAAGGAGGAACCGTGATTCATTTCGTTGGCGCAGGTCCAGGAGCGACCGACCTCATCACACTGCGCGGGGCATCCCTGCTCGCCAAGGCAGATGTCGTCATCTTTGCGGGAAGCCTCGTGAACCCCGAACTCCTCTCGCTCGCACCCGAAG
>CACXDP010000101.1 GCA_902766445.1 uncultured Coriobacteriaceae bacterium | reverse complement strand
CGAGACGAGCACCGAGGTCATCATCGCCAGCGAGCCAAACGCCGTCGAGAGCATGTCGCTCATCACGTCGCCGTCGTAGTTCTTGCATGCCCAGATGAAGCCGCCCTCGCTGCGAATGACGCGTGCTACGGCGTCGTCGATGAGGGTGTAGAAGTACTCGATGCCGGCCTCCTCGAAACGCGCCTTGTACTCGGCCTCAAACACCTCGGCAAAGATGTCCTTGAAGCGGTGGTCGTACGTCTTTGAGATGGTGTCCTTCGCGGCAAACCAAATGTCCTGGCCGGTCGAGAGTGCGTACTCGAAGCTCGCCCGCGCGAAGCTCGTGATCGAGGCATCGAGGTTGTGGATGCCCTGCGCGATGCCGGGCTGGTCGAACTCCTGCACCGTCGCGCGCACCTCTTCGCCGCCGTCGGCGGGGGTGTAGACGAGCTCTACCTTGCCGGGGCCGGGAATCTGCAGCTCGCAGTTCTTGTAGACGTCGCCGTAGGCATGACGCGCTATCGTGATGGGCTTCTTCCAAGTGCGGACGTAGGGGTCGATGCCCTTCACCACGATGGGCGCGCGAAAGACCGTGCCGTCGAGCAGGGCGCGAATCGTGCCGTTGGGGCTCTTCCACATCTCGTGCAGGTGGTACTCGTCCATGCGCGCGGCGTTCGGCGTGATGGTGGCGCACTTGACGGCGACGCCCAGGCGCTTCGTGGCCTCGGCCGCGTCGATGGTCACCTGGTCGTGCGTGCGGTCGCGCTCGGGCAGCCCGAGGTCAAAGTACTCGGTCTTCAGATCCACGAACGGGCAGATGAGCTGGTCCTTGATCATCTGCCACAGGATGCGGGTCATCTCGTCGCCGTCCATCTCCACAAGCGGCGTGCTCATGCGAATCTTGCTCATACGTTCCTCCTCAGTCGGGGCCTTGACGTATGGTAGCACGCCCTGACCACTTTCCCACAGCGGGATCGTGGTCACTTTTGACCACGATCCCGCTGTGGGAAAGTGGTCACGAGTTGGGGATTTCCTTTGTGGGGCCTGGCTTGCCAAAGAGGTACCCTTGCGCCCGGTCGCACCCGATCGAGCTCAAGAACTCGAACTGCTCGCGTGTCTCCACGCCCTCGCAGAGCGTCACCATGTCGAGTTCCCTTGCTAGATCCACGATGGAGCGCAGGATCGGCCGAGCCTTATCGTTGTTTTCGAAGCCGCGCAAGAACGCCATGTCAATCTTCAAGACGTTGAACTGGAAGTCCTTGAGCACATTGAGCGAAGAATACCCGCTACCGAAGTCGTCGAGCCACAGCGAGAAGTTCTCTTCGCGTAGCGCCTCCATGTTGCGCCGCAGCTCGCTCACGTGCTGCGTAAGGGCCGACTCGGTGATCTCCACGTCGAGCAGTTCGCTGGGGATGCCATACTTCTGCGACATCTCCTGAAGGAACGAAGAGACGTCGTACAGCTCGAAGTCGAGCCTCGAGAAGTTGAGTGACACGGGCACTGGGTTCCCGCCCGCTTCGAGTTCGGCACGCAGGTCGCGGCATACCTGCTCGATGATGCAGCGGTCGAGCTTGTCGATCTCGCGAAACTCTTCGAGCGTCTCCACGAAGGCGAAGGGCGGCATGAAGCCGAATTCCGGGTCGTCCCACCGTGCGAGCGCCTCGTAGCCGCAAAGCTCAGCCGAACCGTCGGCGCAGCGTACGACCGGCTGGTAGTACACCTTGATCCAATCCTTGGCCACGGCCGTGTCCACGTTGTTGATGATGTGCTGGCGGCGACGAACCTGCGTGTCGAGATCCTCGTCGTAGCGACACAGGTAGACACCGGGGTGCCGCTTGATGTTGTTGCAGGCGATACGCGCCTTGTCACAGGCGTACGCGGGATCGACGCGTTTCTGCATGTCTGGTTCAAAGACGCCCACTTTGAGCTGTAGCCGCACATCTCCACGCAGCCGCTCCACGAGTTCGGTGGCGGCCCGCGCCCGCTCCTCAGTGGTCTCGGACATGCCCAGCGTCACGAAGTGGTCGTCCGAGAATCGCGCCACAAGCTCGCCGTCAAATATCTCCTGCAGGCCTTCGGCTATTCGGCGCAGGAGATTGTCGCCCTCGCGAAAGCCGTACTTGTCGTTGTACGACTTGAAGTTCTCAAGGTCCATATACATCACTGAGTAGTGAACGTCGAGGTCCTTGACTCCCTCAAAGAGCACCGACATCGCGCTGTTGAAGCTGTGCATGTTTGGTATGCCGGTCAGTTCGTCGAAGGAGGCGATTTTGCGCAGCTTCTCGTTTGCCTCTACGATGTGCTCGTCTTTCTCGGCCTCCGAAACGTGTCGGCGATACGAAGAAAGCGCCACCACGAATGTCCCCAGCCACAGTGTAAAGAGGTTCACCTGCGTTCCGTAGGTCGCAGGAAGGTTATGGTCGATGTACAGGTAGAAGACACCAAAGGTGATGGCGGTGGCAAAGAACGTCGGTATGGGCCTCCACACGATGAGGCCAAATACAAAGAGGGTCATGGTCACGAACGAGAGGATTTGTTCGCCTTTGACATAGGAGTTATTGCCGAAGTGTATGCCAAAGATGAGCGATACCACCGAGAAGGCCACGAGCAGTGCGGTACCGACGCGGGTGTTGTAGGTCTTGCCCTGAAGGTAGCGTTTCGCATAAACAGCCATAGCGATGGCGAAGCCCATAAGCACCACGTACCAGGCGCCATGGTTGATGATCCAGAAGGGGTCGCGGGGGGTACCGGCGGCTGCGCTCTCTATCACCATGCGGGTGAGGCTCAGCATCATCCACGTTTCGAGGGCGATGACGATGAGCGAAACATATAAGGCGGCGAATATGTTGCCGTCGTATATGCGCATGCGCACGTACTTGGACTGTTTCGTGAGTCCCCACCTTTTGCGTAGGCGTTCCAGCATGCGAGCCTCCCTTCGTTGCCACGTACCAGTATAGCCATTTACAAAGAAGTCACGACGCGCCTCACCCACGACGTGTCAGAAAAGGTGCATGAGGGGACTGTCCCCCCAGTCACCGTGACAGGGGGGACAGTCCCCTGAGTACTACTCCGCAAGTGAAGGCGCGACGAAGGCTGCGTACAGGACGTAGCTCAGCAGAATACACGCCACCACGAGCACCAAGCACACAATCAGCTCCTGCAACCATGTGCGCCCAGCAAAGAGCGGAAGTTTGCGCAGCCGCCTCTTGTCGAGCAGAAGGTAGGCCAGCGCGCCGGACGGCACGACGAGGAATCCTGCGAAGAAGACCGCCCGGTACCACGTTGGATACGCGGCGAAGTCGCCCGCGAAGCTCGGGCTCAGAGTACCTGCAAGCGCAAGGACGGCAGCGAGTGCCCACACACAGAGGAGCAAGATATTCCACGCGCGCCCCACAGCGTCGCTCCAGTTCGCCTTACGTTCCGTGCCACGTGTGTCCGGTGTGTCGTGGGGACGTAGCGCGTGCACGACGTCCTCGCCCAGTTCTCGTGCGGACGACTGGCGTTTCTCCGGGTCGAACTGCGTGGCCCGCGCGAGCACGGGCTGCAGGGCGGTCGGAATGCGTGGGTCCGCGAAACCGGTCTCGCGGATCTCAGCGGTGGGGTCGGAACCCAAGAGGCAGTACGCAATGGTCATCCCCAGGGCATAGACGTCGCTGCGCACGGTCGTTTGCTCGTAGCCGAACTGCTCGGGCGGCGCATAGCCGGGTGTGCCATAGCGTACGGTGTCGCGAGTCGCGTCTTCGTGCCACGTCCGTGCGATGCCCAGGTCGATGAGCATGACACGCCCGTCTTCGGCAATCATCACGTTGGACGGCTTGATGTCGCGGTGAATTACCGGCTCGTCCAACTCCTCGTGCAGTTCACGCGCGGCCTCACAAAGCTCAGGTGCGATGCGTAGAGCCAGCGCCGTTCCCGCTCCCTGTTGTTCCGCCAGCTCGCGCAGGGTCACGCCGTGAACAAACTCCATCACGACGGCGAGCGCGTCACCCTCCTGCGTCACGTCATAGACGACGGGCTGGTGCGTGAGCCGTGCACCGCGTGCCTGTGCGGCCATGATACGTGCGTACGCCGCTCCGAGTCCAGACGGCCCATCACTCGATTCACCCCGAAAGACCTTCCGAACGAACGGGCCGATGGGCTGTCCGCCCGCAACGCGTCGATACACCACCTGCGTGGTTTCGCTAGGGGACTCCTTGAGCGTGCGCCGGACCTCGTAACGCTCGTCCGCGTCCTGGCTACCGTCGCCGCTCGTCGCCTCGAGCCACGCCTCGAGCTCTTCCGAAAACCCATCGTCCATGGTCAGTCCCCGCCGATGGTTCTCTCACCCATGCGATAGAGCGCCTTGTTGGTCTCCTCGAGCGTTGTATGCTGGTCCAGACAAAAGATGACGATAGCGTCGCGACGCTCCTTGACGTAGAGCTTGCTTACGCCCGCTGCCTGTAGCAATCGGTCCGTCTCGCGCACAGAACATCCGAGGGCGAAGGCGAGGGCGAGCACGATGTCGCGCGAAGGGTTCTTGCGCTTGCCCTTAAAGAGTTGCCATCCATAGGTGGCGTCGATGCCCGCCTCGCGAACGACCTCCTTGCGCTCGAGTCCGCGCTCATCGAGCAGCTCGTTCAGATAGTCCGCAAAGACGCGCGTCGACCCTGCGTGTCGCGCCAGGTAGTCCTCTGGCGACGGGGCGTTGCGCAGTTCGTCGAGCAAGTCTTCGGTAAGAGGTTCTTCCATGGCAAGTCCTTCGTCTCAAAGCCTGCTGGTCCCGACCATTCTACACCGCGTACACGGTACGCAGGAAGGGATACCCCTTGCACGCCTCGCCCGGCCAACCCGCCCGCCCCCCGCCCCGCCTCGCTCCTGTTACAACCGCGCAACCCCATTACCCACCCGTCTGTCGCTCACCTATACTGTGACTGGTCAGCAATCCGACAGCGCAAACGTGGTTTGGAGATCGTATGGGAGCATTCTTTGGTTCGGCATCGCGTCGCGACGTGACGCTCGACGTGTTCTTTGGCGTGGACTACCACTCGCATCTGGGTACGCGTCGCGCCGGTATGGTCATGTGCGACGCGGACGGTCGCTTCAACCGCCAGATTCATTCCATAGAAAACACTCCCTTCCGCACGAAGTTCGAGAGCGACCTCGCCTCTTTCCGCGGCTGCACGGGCATCGGCTGCATCAGTGACGCCGACCCGCAGCCGCTCATCGTGCGCTCGCACCTCGGCGTCTTTGCCATCGCGACGGTGGGCGAGATCGTCAACTCCGAAGACATCATCAAGACCTACACCGGCGTCGGTCACCAGTTCATGGCCATGAGCTCGGGCGACGTCAACGACACCGAGCTCGTCGCAGCCCTCATCAATAGCCAGGACACCCTTCTCGAAGGCATTCTCTACGCGCAAGAGTCCATCGAGGGCTCGCTCACGCTGCTCATCATGTGTTCGGATGGATCGCTCATCGCCGCGCGCGACCGCATGGGTCGCTTGCCCGTACTTATTGGGCGTGATGACGACGGCTACTGCGTCACTTTCGAGAGCTTCGCCTACGGCAAGCTCGGCTATGAGGACGAATACGAGCTCGGTTCGGCTGAGATCGTGCGCGTCACCGCTGACGGCTACGAGACTCTTTCGCCGGCTCGCGAAGAGATGCGCATTTGTGCGTTTCTTTGGGTCTATTACGGCTACCCCAACTCCAACTACGAAGGTCAGAACGTTGAGGTCATGCGCTACCGCAACGGGGCGATCATGGCTGCCGACGACGCTGCGCACGGCATGCTGCCTGACGTGGACTACGTCGCCGGCGTCCCCGACTCCGGCCTGCCGCACGGCATCGGCTATGCCACCGAGTCGGGCAAGCCGTTCGCCCGACCCTTCGTCAAATACACGCCCACCTGGCCGCGCTCGTTCATGCCGGCAAACCAGGCCGTCCGCAACCGCGTGGCAAAGATGAAGCAGATTCCCGTTCCCGAGCTCATCGCCGGCAAGCGTCTGCTCTTTGTGGACGACTCCATCGTGCGCGGCACGCAGCTGCGCGAGACGGTCGACTTCCTCTATGGGGCCGGGGCCGCCGAGGTTCACATGCGTTCCGCCTGCCCACCGATCATGTTTGGCTGCAAGTATCTGAGCTTCTCGCGGTCCAATTCCGAATACGAGCTCATCGCGCGCCGCAAGATTCGCGAGCTCGAGGGCGACGAAGGGGAGGAGCACATCGCGGAATACGCCGACGGCCACACCGAACGCGGCCGCTGCCTCCTGCGATCCATCTGCGAAGAGATGGGCTTCGATTCCCTCGGCTTCCAGTCACTTGACGGCATGCTCGAAGCCATCGGCATCGACCGTCGCAAGGTCTGCACCTATTGCTGGACCGGTAAGGACTGAGGCACCACCAGCCCAAATGTGACAAAGGGACAAAGGGGACAGTCCCCTCGGTACACAGGGGACTGTCCCCCCCGTCACCATGCGTGCTGGCTTGCGTGTGGTTTCTTCCTTTCGTGTACCTCTTGTGCCACATCGGAAACATAGCTGAAACCTGCGGTACTCTATAAGGGAATACTCCCGCTCTCAAACAAGGCCGTGATCGCATGAGCATAACTCCCGGCAACGCCCTATATCTGTATCGGCTCCTCTCTGAGGGCATCGGCATCGGACGACAGACGATGTTGTCTCGCGTCGAAGAGGTGCTCGTCGAGGACGACATCCTGCCCGAAGACATGGGCTTCGAGAGCGTGCGGGAGGTGCTGGAGCAGCTGGAGTTCGTGCGCCTGACCGTGTTTAAGCGTGGGCGGGCGTATGCCACGGTGCTGGCGCAGCCTGAGTGGGATGCCCTGCTCGAGGAACCGGAAGAACCCCAGGAGCGCAAGAAGCCCTCGGCCGCAGGGCACAAGTCTTGGAAGCGCAAGCGGGCGGCGAAGGTTCTCCGGCCCGCGAAGCCACGCCCGCATCGTCGCCCGGCTGAGGAGGATGCCGATGCCGAAGCAGCGGCGAGTGCTAGTGAAGAGGCGCAGGTTGCCGGGCCGGCAGAGTTGGAGGAGCCCAGCCCCGTGCTGGCGGAGGCGCCCGAATCCGAACTCGAAACCGAATTGGAGCCCGAGCCCGAGCCCGGGCCGGTGGAGCTGGCGGAACCGGCGCCCTCGGATATGGCTACACAGCCCCAAGCCCCGGCTCCAACAAGTCCTGCACGGACAGTCGTGTGGACACCGCACGAAGAGCCGCTTGTTCCTGGGAGTTTCTTGGACGAGGTGTGGTGTCCGAGTGACAAGCTGGCCCAGCTCTGTGGTCTGTTGCCCCTTGACGTGAGCCCGCTGACGCTGCTTGACGAAGACTGGCGCGTGGCGCGATCGACCGAGGCGTACGAGGTCAGGTCAGGTGAGGTGACCTTTGCCCTGCGATGCGTGCGTGACGTGAACGGGGACGGAGGCAATTCACGTCCCGTCACCGTGGCCATGCGTCGAAGTGTGGCGCGCGCCTCGGGCAAGCGCTGGCAGCTTTCCTCAATTGATGGACCTCTTGATGACGTGGCGGTCAGCTTGGAAGGACTCCCTGTGCGTGCCGAGGGCGTGTGGGCAGAGCTTGACGGACTGCCTGCTGGTACGTATCGGCCTGTAAGCCCGTTGCGGGAGCTGGCCGAGTTCGCGACGCTGGGTCCGTGGGACACCACGCTTCCGCTCTTGGCCGAGTTGGCTGAGGAAGAGCAGTGGGAAGAGGGGCTCGTCGGCTTGCGAGACTACCTTGCGGTAACGTTTGCGCGGCTCAAGCGAGAAGGCAAGGTTGCGGTGTCGGAGTCGGGCGAGTTTGCTGCCTTTGACACGGGATTGTTGACGAGAAGGGATGCCGAGCGCATCTTTGCGTGCTTCGACGTCTGCGCGGGCAAGGTCGCCTGGCGACTCGTGGAGTTTTCCACCGACGCGCGAGTCGTGCCCGAACCTGAACCGGCTACTTACATTAGTGCGGTGGAGCATCTGTGTCTTGTGCCGCCGTATCGCGTGGAGCTGGGCCGGGCGCTGCGCATCGAGCACAATGATGCGCTGAACCGCGCCATTGAGGTTGCGGTGCGGCGAGCCCGGCGTGACTATCGCGTGGCGACGCCCGCCTACGATCCGCAGACCGATGAGATGCGCCTGTTGCTGCCGCTCTGCGTGGAAGAGCAGGGGGATGTCGACCGAGCGCTCGTCTTGGCTCGTTTGGGAGAGGGCACCTACGAGGCGCGGGCGACCCTGCCGCTCAAACACGCACGAATCTGCGCGCGAGTTGTGACAAGCGACCTCCCCACCTGGCTCTCTTAGCGCGCGGACAATGGGGACGGGGTCGTTTGTCCCGTCCCCATTGTCCCGTCCCCATTGTCCTGCGTATCATTATTTGTGCCGTTTGTCTTGGCTTATGCCCCGCTTGCCGAAAACCGCCCGTCTTGGCGTAGAATGAAACACAGCGATATCAGCGAGAGGGGTTTGTGTGAACAAAATCGTAACCTTTGGCATTCCGTGCTACAACTCGGCGGCCTACATGGACAAGTGCATCGAGTCCATCCTCAACGGCGCGGACTACGCACCCGACATCGAGATCATTATCGTCGACGATGGCTCGACCAAAGACGACACGCCGCAAAAGGCCGACGAATGGGCCGCGCGCTACCCCGACATCATCCGTGCTCACCACCAGGAGAATGGCGGTCACGGCATGGCGGTCATCTCAGGCCTGCGCGAGGCCACGGGCACGTTCTATAAGGTGGTTGACTCTGACGACTGGCTGGACGAAGACTCAGTTGCCGCTCTTCTTGCAAAGATGCGCGAGACCGAGGCGCTCGATGCCAACGTTGACCTGTTCATCACCAACTACGTCTACGAGCACACGGTCGATGACACGCGCAACATCGTGGGTTACCGCAACGCTCTGCCCGTGGGTCGCGTCTTTGGCTGGCGCGAGGTTGGTCACTTCCAGATCCGGCAAAACCTCCTCATGCACGCCCTCTGCTACCGCACCTCGGTCCTGCGCAACATGGGCTTCACCCTGCCGGCCCACACCTTCTATGTCGACAACATCTACGCATGGGTGCCCCTCCCGCACTGCGAACGTATTTGCTATCTCGATATCGACCTCTACCGGTACTACATCGGCCGTGAGGGCCAGTCGGTCAACGAGAAGGTCATGGCAAGCCGCATCGACCAGCAGGTGCTCATTACGCGCATTATGATGGA
Source organism: uncultured Coriobacteriaceae bacterium (assembly GCA_902766445.1). Taxonomy (GTDB): domain Bacteria; phylum Actinomycetota; class Coriobacteriia; order Coriobacteriales; family Atopobiaceae; genus RUG440. Next base: position 1,361 of record CACXDP010000101.1, on the reverse strand, counting down.
GGCGTACCACCCGTACAAGGACATCCAACCTGTCCAATTGCGCAACTACATGATTAACTACTTCGTGATTATGATGGCGATTTGCTCGGTGTTCTCGCGTCTGTCGGAGCGTCCCGACGCGATGGACGAGCTCGAGCGCCTCTGGCAAGACCTGCACGACTACGATCGCCGTCTGTGGCGTCGCTGCCGCCTGGGCGCTATGGGTGTGGCCTCGAATCTGCCTGGCTTCCTCGGCAACAAGGTTACCATCGCCCTCTATCGTCTGGCGGACAAGCTCGTCAAGTTCAACTGACCACGATCCCACTGTGGGATCGTGGTCATCCTTGCCGCAGCCGCTGGTTGCGCAGGTTGAGAATCGTGCCCTCCATGCCATGGGGCACGTATCTCCCCGCAAAGAGATCCTCCGGCAAATAATCGACCAAGCTCAGCGACGCTGTCTGCTCCACCCGAGCGGGCAGCGTCGCTGGCGTTGCCCACACGCCGAGCACCTTGGCACCCTGCTCGCAGAGCCGCCGCTCGTACTCGCTTGACGGCTCGTCCGGGAGCTCGGCACGCTCGTCTTCGAACTGACGCACCACCTCGTACCCCGCGGCCTCAAGCTGTGTCAAAAAGAAGTCCCGCAGTGGTTGGCTGTCAGTCCGCAGGCGCACCGTGCCGCCCGGCGCGAGCACCTCGCGGAATTCGAACAGCCGCTCGAGCGCAAACATCCGCTGCTTCGCGTCCTTCTTGCGCGGATACGGCGTGGGGAAGTTCAGGTGAATGACCTCGACCTCTCCCGGGCCAAACACGCGCGGTAGGACATCTGCCTGCGCCGGCACGACCACGGCGTTCGCCAGTTCCGCCTCCATAATGTGCTGCGCCGCATATGCTATGCACAGCGGTTCGGCGTCCATTCCGACAAAGAGCACGTCCGGCTCTCGCATCGCCGACGCGACCAGAAAAGCGCCTTTTCCGCAACCCAAGTCCACCCGCACCTGCGCGAACGCCCCGCCGTCCCGCGACTCGCCCACCGGCCAGCACGCCTCGGCCCAGCGCCCGCGATATGCCCACGGACACACCTCAATCGCATCGGCGTATCGTTCCAGCCGCTCCTCGAGCACGAAGTGCTTGGGCAGCCGCGCGTACATCGCATGCATTGGCGCCTACTTCGAGTTGTAGCGGTCGCTGTACTCCGAATACTGGCGCGCCCAGTCGGGCACATTCTCGCCCATGTTTGCAATCCATGTGCTCACGTCGGAGCGAAACTCCTTCTGATAGCCAGTCTTCGCGTCATCGATCACGATGTAAAGGTCTTCTTTGCCGTTAAGCGCACGCGACGCGCGCACGATGATGTGCAGGCTCATCCACGTGACGACGATCAT
>CACXDP010000100.1 GCA_902766445.1 uncultured Coriobacteriaceae bacterium | reverse complement strand
CGCCCAACGTTACGTTTACTGTGCCGTAAACAAAGACGCCTCCGCCGCTTTGAACGGCACTATTGCCTACAACTGTGCAGTCCTTTATGGTGTTGAGATCGTTGTACACGTAGATTCCTCCACCATAGCCGCCAACCGCACCGGAAAAGTAGTTATTATCTGTGTCCGCAAAGTTGTACGCCACATTGCAATCCGAAATGCAGACGTTTTCTTTGTCCGAGAAGATACCCCCACCAGAACCGCCTTTGAGTACCCTGTTGCCAATTATGTTGACTCCACTTACCATGCAGGAGTCGCTCTCCAAACCAGCCATGCCATACAGGCACACTCCAGCACCTCCGGAGCTGCTGTCACTGTCTTGTATCACATTGCAAGCAATGGTGCTTCCGCACGAGGTCTCGGCACACATTCCGCTGAACACCTGTCCATACCATAAATCACTGTTGGAATAATCGTCGTAAGCTTCAACCTGCTTCGCATCCCCCACCAGCTTGCAGTTAGAACCCCTTATTGCAACCCCTGCACCACTGTCGTTGGCACCGTTGTAGTCTATATGACTATGCCTCATGTGAATTTGGCAATTGTAGGCATCTTCCCTTGCGGTTCCCCCGTTTACAAAAAACACCGCCGCCTTCGTTTTGCGCATAGTTATACACAATGCTCGCATAATCCATATTGAGAGTGCCACCATCACGTGCCATGTGAACGCCGCCGCCGTAACCATCGATCAACGATTCTTCCTTGGCGTAATTGCCGCAAACGGTTACATAGCAGAGGTTCAACGTTGCGTTTGTTCGCATCTCGACCCCACCGCCACCGTTGGTGCTATAGCCACCCGTTATTACGCCGCCACACATGTCTTTCGTAACCTTATTCAGCGCGCCAGTCGAGTTGGTTTCCCACACGCTAACGCTATGCGAAGCATCCCCTCTTGCCGCAGGGTCCTCTTTGGTATCGCCATATATCGAGAGCGTAGAGTCGTCTTCCACGCGCAATACTTCGCCTTCGTTCACGCCGTTGGAGAGGTTGCGATTGATTACATTGCCGTTAAGCTCCATGTAAACATTTTTGCCTGCAGTCGTAACAAGGTGACCCGACAATGTCCAGTCTTGGGTAATACCCATACCGGTGCCCAGTTCATTCGCTCTGTTCCACGCCTCGTCTGGAGACGCATCCACTCTGCTGCCGTCGCTGTCATAGTAGTAGCCTTCCAGATCTACGGCAAGTGCATCCGCGACAAAGGGTGAAACCAGCAGCATCCCCATACAGAACACTCCGGCCACAAGTGTCACCAACAGTCTTTTGCGTCCCGTTACTGCCATGATAATCACCTCATCGCACATATGCAGTTTTACAAAATGAAAGACTGAATAGCATCAAATTATTCTACCGCATAATCACCACATTACCCCTGCGGCAAGAAGCGCCTCGCTCAATTTGCAATCCTCGGCGTGACCACGATCCCGCTGTGGGTTAGTGGTCAAAAGTGACCACTAACCCACAGCGGGATCGTGGTCACCGGGCTGGTTTCGATTCCGACGTGGGAAAGCGCGTCTTGCTATAGTAGTCTCAGACGTCTTACGCAAATGATTTCAAAAAAGAGGTGCTTTTCATGATAAAGCTCGCACTCACCGACCTTGACAACACGCTCATCCACGTGGATGGGAGCGCAAGCGCATACGCTCGGCAGGCCATCCATACCGCCTTGGACGCTGGGATTCGCGTCGGCCCCGTCACCGGTCGCGTGCCTGCCGCGATGCGTTGGATGTTTGAAGGCGACGCGCGGTGCTTCGCGACGGGTGCGTTCGTGAATGGGCAGATTATCTACGTGGACGGCGAGGTGGTGCGCGAGCAGGCGATCGATGGGGAGCTCTTGGAAGAGCTTGCCCGATTCATCGCCCCGATAGATGGTGTGGCCCTTGCGTTGTGCGACATAACGCGGGTCGCGGGCATCTCTGACGGTGCCATCTCGTATGTCGGCGCCTCTGCGGAAGAGATTGAGCGGCACAAGAACTTCTTTGGGGGTGAATACCAGGTGCTCGAGCACGTGGATCGCCCAGCATACATAAAGTCAAACCTGCGCTGCGACATCCCGCCAGAGGAGGTGGCCGCCCTACAGGAGGAGCTCCGCATCCGATTCGGGCAGCTCAATTTCGTGCTTCCCATGAATGGCGGGCAGTTCATAGACATCTTGCCGAGTGGCTGGGACAAGGGAAAGGCAGTGCTGTTCCTCGTTGAGCACCTAGGGCTTGGGCTTGACGAGGTCGTGGTGTTTGGCGACTCCGACAACGACCTCGCGATGCTAGCGGCCGTTCCCAACTCGGTGACCGTGGCGAACGCCGTGCCCGAGGTGGCTGCTGCCTCGCGCTGGCACATCGGCGCCTGCGCTGACGATGCCGTGGCGGACGCCCTGCTCGACATCGTCCGCGCCAACGCCCACGGAGAGCAGCCGAGCTTCATGACCGCTAGCCCACAGCGGGATCGTGGTCAATTTTGACCACGATCCCGCTGTGGGCTAGCGGTCAGTTCTTCTTGACATATTCCACTCATAGACTATTATTCTAAGAGTGGAATATCGAGGAAGAAGAACTCATGCTGAGACACGGCATCCTTGGGCTCATCAATAACGGGGATAAGACCGGATACGAGATCATGACCGTCTTCAGGGATTCCCTGAGTCACTTCTGGACGGCGCAGACTAGTCAGATTTACCGTGAGCTGCGGACAATGGAGGCGGCTGGGTGGATCAGTCAGACCCATGTGCCGCAGACGGGAAAGCCCGACAAAAACGTCTTTTCCATCACGCCCGCCGGACGCGAAGAGCTCGTGCGCTGGCTTCGGGACGACAACCTGCCCCCAGGCTTCAAAAACCCGTTCCTGATGAAGGTCTTCTTTATGGGGGAGCTTCCGCTTGAGGAAGGCATCGCCTTCTTTGAGGCGTTCCGGGATGCCTCGGTCTTCCCTGACGGCGGGAGGGGGGTGTCGGACAGCGCTGGCATGTATAGGCAAGCGCTCGACAACCCCGAAAAGGCAATTTACTGGAAGCTCACCATCGAGTTCGGACGCATGTACGAGGCTATGCAGCGAGAGTGGTGCGAGCGCTGCATCCGCGAGCTTGAGAGGCTTCGACGCATGAAAGGCAGCCAAGGACCAGATGACGCAGCGGGTGCCATTGCGAGGGAGGAGTGACCATGAAGGTGATCCTGCACGACCTGGACAGCACGTATAGCGAGTTGATTGAGTCCAGATGCGACAGTATGCTTGTCGCAGATGGAAGGTACGCGCCTTGCCAAGGCTGCTTCGGTTGCTGGACCAAACACCCTGCGGAATGCTTCATGAGGGACAAGCTGCAGCAGGTGTGCCGCATCATCGGTCGGGCAGACGAGATGGTGATCATCACAAAGAACTTGTACGGTGGGTACAGTACCGCCGTAAAGAACGTGTTGGATCGTTCAATCGGGACCTCCACGCCCCTCAGCACCTACCGAGGTCGGCAGATGCACCATACGCTGCGCTATGGGAAGCACGACCTCTGGAAGGTCATCGTCTACGGCGACATCACCGATGCCGAGAAGAAGACCTTTAGCTACCTTGCTGAGCGCAACGCGATCAATGATGGGTTCGCACGCTCCGAAGTCGTGTTTCTCGCGAGT
>CACXDP010000099.1 GCA_902766445.1 uncultured Coriobacteriaceae bacterium | reverse complement strand
TGCTGGTGCTCAACAGCTGCTCTCATGCGGGTATCGGGGTGATTGTCGGCGAGGTCAGAGCGGCGTTCCCAGGAAGGCGGATTGCGGCATACGTGGGAGGGCTGCACCTCTTTCGGGCTGACGACAAAGAGATGCTCGAGGTCGCGCAGACCGTTCGTGAGGCGGGCATAGGGCAGCTCTGGTGTGGTCACTGCACGGGCGAGAGAGCAATCGAACTGCTCAGGTGCGAGCTACCTGGGCGTATCTCGACGCTGCGGCCAGGACTTTCGTTTGAGGTGTGTACGGCCCAGAACCTGTAGGGGTGAAGCGGGATTCATTTGTATGTTTTATTCGGGAGTGGATGGTTGCACATGAGGATACGGCAGATTTCGCCCGGTGATGACGTTTGCTTGGCGCAGATCGTACGCTCTAGCCTGCGGAGCAAGGGGCTGGACATACCCGGGACGGCGTACTTCGATTCTGAGCTCGATCACCTGAGTTCCTACTACCTTGCTGATCCCGGTTCGCGTTGCTATCTCGTCATGGAGGATGAAGAAGGTCTCGTAGCGGGTGGTGTGGGTCTTGCACGCCTGTCTTGGGATTCCGTATGCGCTGAGGTTCAAAAGCTCTATCTCGCTGACCGGGTAAAGGGTCGCGGCTTGGGGCGTGTGCTTATGGAGGCCCTCGAGCGCGAGGCACGCGCGATGGGCTTCTCTTCTCTGTACTTGGAGACGCACTCAACTCTGAGGACCGCTGTCGCCCTCTATCGGAGCATGGGATATGTGGAAGTCGAGCGACCGGAGGGTGCCATACATTCCGCGATGGATTGCTTCATGCGCAAAGAGCTTGCAGCGGTTCCCGTATGAGTATGTGATCGCTGGTTGGACGAACTCAATTCAGCGCGGAGCGCATCTCCAGAATCAAGGCGAGAACGCGACGAGCACATAGGCGCAACTCTTCGAGGGTAATACCGTCTGGTTTGCCGAGCGTTTCGAGCAGGCTTCGGTCGACGCGGTAGCCGCGTGCGACCCGGCTCATGTTGCCGGGCATGAGCACGTCTACGCCAGCTCGCACGCGATAGGCGTTGTCGCGCAGTGTGGGGAACTCGGGGCTCTGAGCGCGTCGCATCCACCAGTCGGTAATGACCACGCCCGTGAAGCCCCATTCGTCGCGAAGCACGGTGGTGGCGAGGTCGAAGTTATAGTGCGACCACACGCCGTTGATTTTGTTGTAGCTGGTCATGATAAGACGCGGGCGTGCGTCACGTACGCAGATCTGGAAGGGACGTAGGTAGACCTCGCGAAGGGTTCGTTCGTCAAGGCGCGCATCGAGGGTGTTTCGCCCGCGTTCTTGGTTGTTGGCAGCGAAGTGCTTAGGACAGGCATCGGCGCCGCCCGCGCGGAGCCCCTGCACGACGGCTGTTGCCATGTGCCCAGTGAGAATGGGGTCCTCGGAGAAGTACTCGAAGTTTCGACCGCAGAGGGGGCTGCGCTGCAGGTTCATGCCGGGGGCGAGCAGTACGTCCACGCCGGCTTTGGCGACCTCAATGCCGACCTGCTCATAGAGGTCGCGCACGAGTTTGACATCCCAGGTGCTCGCGAGGGCCGTGGCGCAGGGCACGAGCGAACAAGGTTGGGCGAGCCGTGCGCCGGAAGGTCCGTCGGCGCAGATGACCGTTGGGATTCCTCGCCGCTCTAAGGAGGGCGTGATTCCCCCAAAAGCCCCGGCGTTGCCAGCGGGACCCAATGGGGAGTTCATTGTGCCGGCCCCGCGGGTGAGCGCCTCCAGCTCGTTCGTGGAAAGCTGTGCCACGAAGTCATCGAGCGTGGTGTGACCCGCGGTGACATCGGCGAAGTCCACATCTGTACGAGCGTCCGTGGAGTCTGGATGCCCCTTGTGCTGGTTTGCGTCTGCCAAGAGTCCTTGCAGGTGGTGAAGGATGCGTGCTCGAAGGCAACCTCCATCTGTGCATACCGACTCAAGCCTGCCGAACGTCAGGTCTTTCTCGAGCGCTACCTTGCCAACGACTGTATCGTCGGCGCGCCAGAAGTACGTACCCGCTTCGAGGACGAAGGCGTGATGGTCCGGATCGAAGCAAGCGATGTCCACGAGCGGTACACGCAACTCGATCTCTTCGCTCGCGCCGGGTGCAAGCTCCGACGTCTTTGCAAAGGTGGCCAAAAGAAGCAGGGGCTTCTTGATGTCGCCACGCGGAGGTTCGCACCACAGCGGTATGACGCTACGTCCCGGTCGTGTGCCCGTGTTTGTCACGCGCACGATGGCGAACAGCTCTTTTTCGCTTGCGTGTCCGGAATCGGCAACGGTCTCGTTGGGGGTGGTCAGCTCGCAAGAGATGCCCTCCACGGAGAAGCTCGTGTACGAGAGACCATGTCCCAAGGGATAGCGTATCTCGCGGGGGGCGTAGGTGCTGAGGTATCGGTGGCCCACAAACACGCCTTCGGGGTATTCTTGGCGCGGCGTCATTCCGAAGGTATGAGCGCTGGGATGCCCTTCAAGCGTGCGTGCGATGGCACAGGTGAGCCTTCCGCTGGGGTTGACGCGGCCATAGAGCACATCTGCTACGGCATGGCCCGCCTCCATGCCGCCGGGCCATGCGAAGAGGACGGCCGAGATTTTCTCTGCATAGTCGTCGAGCCATGCGAGGTCGATGACGTTGCAGGTGTCGAGGATGACCACCGTGTGCTCGAATGCCTCGCAAACCGCATCGAGCATCGCACGCTCGTCTTCGCGCAGATAGTAGCTGCCCGGGGTGGGTGTGAGGTCCTGGTCCTCTCCCGCACATCGTCCGATGATGACCACGGCGGTGCCCGCATCAGCGGCGGCGGCATGCGCGAGTTCGCGCGAGACGGGCATCTCGGGGAGGCTCTGGGGCCAGTGCGCCCAGAATCCGGGGTCGATGGCATGCGCGGGTTCGGCACACCACGTGCGATAGACGTTGGCGAGCACGTGGTCATAACGAGCGCCCACGTCGTCGAGACCGTCGATGAGGTTGGTGAGGTAAGGTGCGTTCACGTCACCGCCGCTGCCGTTGCCCACATGCACCCAATTGAGCTGCCTGCGGCCAAAGACGGCGATCGGCGTGGCGGGGTCGAGTGGTAGTGTGCCGTCGTTTTCGAGCAAGACGCACCCTTCGGCGGCGGCTCGGCGTGCGAGGGCGGACATGCCCTCCGCGACGTTCGCCTCGCCCGAGGCCT
>CACXDP010000098.1 GCA_902766445.1 uncultured Coriobacteriaceae bacterium | reverse complement strand
TGACGATGTGGGTTCCAGGACCCGAGAGGCCGAATTCCGCCAGCACCCGCTCAGCTACCGCCGAATCGCGCGTGAGGTCGAAGTAGGGGTCCTGTGGTTCTTTCCATGCTGCTTGGTCGGACACGTAGGCTCGCTCGAATATCTTCATCTCGCGGCCGGCAAGCGGGGAGCGCCGCCCGCACCACAGGTACCACATCCAATCGAGCGCCAGCTGGTTGCGTGTGGCCCAGGCGCGGCGGGCCAGACGGTCCACGTAGTCAAGGTAGGCGCGACCCGAGCGGCCGACTCCATCGCTGATGACCGTCGAGAAGCTACCGTCGGGCTCCATCGGCACACAACCGTGAAAGAGCAGGCGTCCGTTGCTCACCTTGTAGACCGAGCCGTGCTCGTAGAGGAAGCGTGCATGTTCGTGCAGGCGGTCGGAGTCAGAGAAGGCTGCTGCCAGACCATCCATCACCGCACGTTCTCCGTCGCTCAGGCGCGAGGGGTGCGCGGGATCGAGCGTGGGGAAGTCACGCGTCGAGAGGGGCCAGTCGCGGCCGTCGATTCGCACCGTCCCCGCCTCGAGGTTTATCGCGCCGAGTAGGCGCCGGTCGTCCATGTGCCAGTTTGGATGGCGTTCAATGGCCTGCTCCATGAGCTTGAACAGGATGCAGTTTATGGCCTTCTCGATGCGATGCGTGCGTTTCTTGCCAGGCTCATGAGCGTAGGTCGCGTCGGCAAAGAGAGCCAGCTGACGAAGGGAGACGCCGTAGCTCGACTCCAGCACCTCGAGCGTGTTGTAGTGTATGCAGGTGCGTACCGCTTGGGCCATGCAGACCTCGGAGCCCGCCGCAGCGCCCATCCACACGGCGTCGTGGTTGCCCCACTGAACGTCTGCGTTGCCATAGGCTATGAGCTCGTCCACGATGCGGTCGCCTCGCGGTCCTCGGTCGTAGAGATCGCCCACTACGTGGAGCCTGTCCACGGCGAGGCGTTTGATGAGTGCCGTGATGGAGCGGATGAAGTCATCGCCCGCCCCTACCTCCACGATGGACATCAGGATGTCCTTGTGGTAGGCGTGATGCGCAGAGTCGTTTCCAAGGCTCGTATGCAGCAGCTCTTCGATGATGTAACCGTAGTCGTCATGCATCAGCTTGCGCACGTGGCTGCGCGTGTAGCCGTCCGCAAGTCGGCGCGCCAAGTTGGTGAGGCACACGAGGACATCGTGATACCATTCCGGCAGAAGGTCGCCCCTCTTGCGCATGAGGTCGAGCTTCTCATCGGGATAATAGATGAGCGTGCAGAGGTCGGCGCAGGTGCGCTCGTCCAACGTATCACCAAGGATTGCGTTTACGCGTTCGCGGATGACGCCGGAGCAGTTATTCATGATGTGGGCGAAGGCTTCGAGCTCGCCGTGTATGTCGGAGACGAAGTGCTCCGTGCCGCAGGGCAACCCCAAGATTGCCCGTAGGTTGATGATTTCGGTGTATGCGGCGCGGCGCGTGGGGAACTGCTCGGAGAGCAGTCGCAGGTACTTGAGGTCGTCTTTCATGGGCGCCCCTTTCTGGCAGATTAACTCGTCAGGCGATTGACGACACACCAAGCTTACGCTTTGGAACGGTATGCTGAGCAGTTTGGTGGGATGCCCCACGAGATTGGCATCGTTTTGCGGTGCTTAGTCGCGGCGAGACGACGGTGATTCTGCGGTCGGTCCTGAAGTCGGCATCGTGACGGTTTGGGGGATGGTATGCCGACAAGAAGAAGCGCGGTTATACTTTCGATAGTCATCATGAGCGAATGCGAGGGTGGTTGCCATGGCACGCGAATTCGAGAACGTTATCGACTACGTGCGCGCGCAGCACGATACGTTCGAGGAGCGTGGCGTGTGTCGGCCCGACAGCCTTGTCTTTGCAACGCTCTCGTACCTCCGTCTGCCCGAGGATGCGACGGACGCATACGGTCTAGCTGGTCTGTGCTTAGGGGACCTCTATCGACCGGATTGGATTGAGCCGATGTGCGGGCCGCTCTTTGCAACGGACAGCTTCATCGAGTTGCTCGAGGCCGTTGCGACGAGTCCGCGTTTCAGCGGAGTGCGGGTGAGCGGTTATGTATCGCACACTGACGCATCCGCCGAGGAGCAGTTCTCCGCCATGACCTTCCACTTGAGCCCACGCGCGACGTACGTGGCGTTTCGCGGCACCGACAACACCCTCGTGGGCTGGAGGGAAGACTTCAACATGGCTTTTGTCGCTACCATCCCCGCGCAGCGTTCGGCAACGCTTTACGTGGAAGGGGTTGCCGCACGCACGAAGGGAAGACTCTGGCTGGGAGGGCACTCCAAGGGTGGCAACTTGGCTGTGTTTGCGGGCATGAACTGCGCCGACGCCACTTTCGAACGCGTCGTGAGCTGCTTCTCGCACGATGGGCCGGGATTCAGCGATGCATGCAGGGCGCGGGGTCATTGGGAGCAGAGGTCGAAGGTCGTCGACAAGACGATTCCGCAGTCCTCGGTGATTGGTATGGTATTCGAGCGACAAGAATGGGGCTTCCGGGTGGTACGCAGCCATGCCGTTGGTTTCGCCCAGCATGACCCCTTTAGCTGGGAGATCGTGGGGTGCGACTTTGCGTACGAGCGGCGGCTCGACTTCGGCGCGAGCTACTTCGACTCGTCGCTGAACGACTGGCTCCAGACCTCGGATCCCAGCGAGCGCGAACGTCTCATCGATGTGGTGTTCATGGTGCTTAGGGCTACGGGTGAGACAACATTTGCTGGGATTAAACGGAACTGGAAATGGGCCGTGCCGAGGGTTCTTCTGGTGGCGGCGACCCTTGACCCAGAGGACCGCCAGTTTGTTCAACAGGCTGTTACCGACATTTGGCATGCCGTGGTGCCGGACTTGCCCCTTGGCGAATTGGGTGCGCTTGTCGGAAACGGTGCTGCAGGGATCAAAGCCCTGCTCACTCGGGGCGAGGATAAAGGATAGACACCTGCTTGCGCTCAGCGCCGCCCCTCGCTGGCTGCGGGTTGTGCGCAGGCCCGCCGGTCGTACTTGCACACAACCCGCCGCTGCATACTTTATCTGCGCGAAGAGATCAGGGCCTCGGCTGTCCGCAGTCCATCTGCGGCGGCGCTCATGATACCGCCCGCGTAACCCGCGCCTTCACCGCAGGGCCAGAGACCTGGCGTGTTTACGGACTGAAGGT
>CACXDP010000097.1 GCA_902766445.1 uncultured Coriobacteriaceae bacterium | reverse complement strand
CGGGCCACGGAGTCGCCGGCTGCGGGGGTCGGTGCGAGCGACAGGTCCACGATGCCCTTCTCGGCGCCGAGGCGACGCGCCGCCTCGCGGCTCATGAGCTCGCCCGCACGCGTGATCTTGAACGCGGTTTTCTTGATCTGCTCGGCTACTGCCATGAGGCTGGCCGACTTGGGTAGCTCCTCGAGCGCCGCCGCCATGACGCCCGGTCCTGACACGCCCACGTTGATGACCGCGTCGCACTCGCCCGACCCGTGGATGGCGCCGGCCATGAACGGCGAGTCTTCGACCATGTTTGAGAAGACAACGAGCTTGGCGGCGCCGTAGCAGTCGATGTCCACGGTGCGCTCGGCGGCCTCGCGGATAATGCGGGCCATGAGTAGGACGGCGTCCATGTTTATGCCGGCGCGCACGCTCGCCACGTTGACGCTCGAACACACGCGGGTCGTCGTCGCGAGTGCCTCGGGGATGCAATTGATGAGCCTGCGATCGGCTGCGCCCATGCCCTTCTGCACGAGCGCCGAAAAACCGCCCATGAAGTCGATGCCGAGCGTCTCGGCCGCGCGGTCCATGGCGTGTGCGAGCGGCGTGAGGTCCTCGTCGGCACAGGCTGCGGCAATCTGGGCGATGGGCGTCACCGAAACGCGCTTGTTTGCGATGGGGATGCCGTACTCGCGGGCCAGGTCGTCGGCAACGCCAACGAGGTGCTCGGCCGTGCGCGTGATACGTTCGTATACCTTGTCGCACATGCGCTCCATGCGTTCATCGGCACATCCATAGAGCGAGATGCCCATGGTGATGGTGCGCAGGTCGAGGTTCTGCTGCGACACCATCGCACGTGTCTCGGCGACCTCCTCGGGAGTGATGGCCATGAGTGGGCTCCTTTCGTCTATTTGCATCCAGTATCTGCGTTTAAGGATGCCGTCTTTTCTCGGCAGCTATCTGCTTCGGCTACTCCCTAAACGCATTGTCCGTCGGGCCGGGTGCGTCTGACCCCTTGGGGAGCAGCAGGACCTGAATCCCCTCAAGGCGCTTGGAAAGACCCGCCGTTCCCGCCGGCTCGTCGTTTCGTGTCCAGCCCAGCCAGCCGAAGGTCTGCGCATGCACGCGGTACCACACGTCGTAGTGCTCGGCCATCTGGCCGGTCAGGCGTATCTGAATGGCCTCGAGCCGCTTGGACTGTCCCTGTGTTCCGCTGAGGGCGCCGTTGCGTACGTACTGTTGCCAACCGTAGGTCTGGACGTGCGTACGATACTCGATGGAGCCCTTGTACAGTGGGCTGGCGAGTCGGATCCTGATCGCCTCGAGCCGTTTGGACAGGCCTTCGGTGCCACTGAGCTGCCCATCATATACGAAATCCTGCCAACCAAACGTCTGCACGTGGGTGCGGTAGGCGACATCGTGGCCGGACGCCGTTTGGCTCGGGGTCGTTCCGTCTGCGGAGACGAACGCCCCAAAGGCGGTTGTCGGCGCGACGCTTCCTTTGGGCAGCACGACGATCTGTATGGCCTCGAGCCTCTTCGAGAGCCCGGCAGTGCCGGCGGGAGAGTCGTTCTTTGCCCAGCCCAGCCAACCGAAGGTTTGCGCATGCACGCGATACCACACGTCATAGTTGCGTGCCATCTGGCCGGTTAGGCGAACCTGAATGGCCTCGAGTCGCTTGGACTTGCCCTCGGTGCCGCTCATCGCCCCGTCGCGTACATAGTCCTGCCAGCCAAAGGTCTGCACGTGCGTGCGGTATTCGATGGAACCGGCGGCGGGCTGCCTCTCCAGCTTGATGTTGATGCCTTCCAAACGCTTCGACTGCCCCTCGGTGCCACTCGTCACGCCGTCGCGCACATAATCCTGCCAGCCAAAGGTCTGCACATGCGTGCGGTAGGCGACCGTCGCGTCGGGCGTCGGTGTCGGCGCAGGTTGGGGAGGCGCCGCAAATGTCGCGTTCGCCGAAACGTCGCAGGCCGGCATCACGAAGCTGTAGGTCGCGTCACCTTCCGTGGCCGTCGCAATCTCTTCTCCAGCGCTGCTTCGCACCGAGACACCCTCTAGGGAGAATCCCTCATCGGGCCTGACGGTCAGGGTCACCGTCTCGCCCTCCTGTGCCACGGCCGTGCTCACGCCAACGAAGCCACCGTTCGAGGCGCTGACGGAGATAGCGTAAGTCTTGACCTCGGGCTTGTCTTGGCTCATGGTTGTGAATCCCACCGCTACGTCGCTTGCGTCATCGAAGGAGGCGACGAGAGAGTGGCTGCCCGCATCCAGCGATTCGAGAAAATCGGGCGCTAGCTCGACGATGACGCCACCTGCGACGAGTCGGTAGTCAGAGTCCGCAGTCACCGTCGCCCCGTCAACCGTGAGGCCCGTGAAGTGTGTCAGCGCAGTCTCGTTGTCGGCGTTGCGCTCAAACACAAACGTGAGACCGCTCTCGAAGCCCTTTACCCACTGTCCGTCCGCACCGCTCTGGCATTGGTAGGCGATGGCTTCAATCGCAGGGTCGCTGTCTTGGGAGAGGTAGGGGATGTTTGCTGAGGTGAGCTCGTGCAGCCAGGTGTTGCCGTTGGCGCGCTGAATGTCGAGCGTGTTGATGACGCCCCCGCGAATCCTGGTGCGTGCCCCGTCGAGCACGACGCTGCTCACCGAGCTTATCACGTAGAGCTTGCCACCATCTTCGCCGAGGTAGAGCATCTCGTGACCGTTGAAGAAGAGCACGCTGCCG
>CACXDP010000096.1 GCA_902766445.1 uncultured Coriobacteriaceae bacterium | reverse complement strand
CTGCGCCTCGAGGTCGAGCTGGGCCTTCTCTTGGCGCTCAACGAGCGGCGGAAGGGTCTGGAAGATAAGCTCGAGCTGCTGCGAGGGCGTCATGCCGCTTTTGTTGTCCACGGGCTCGTGCTTGAGGGAGGCGAGGTCCGAGAGGCCGCCCACGCGAATCATGAACCACTCGTTGAGGTTCGAGCCGAATATCTCGACGAACTTCAAGCGCTCAAAGAGGGGTACGGACTCATCAAAGGCCTCGTCGAGAACTCGATTATTGAAGCGGAGCCAACTCACCTCGCGATTCTGGGTGTAGGAGGTGTCCACGCCGCCACCGTTGCGATGCCTGCCGGCCCCAAGGCGATCCATCGTGGCTTTGACTGCTTTGCGCGCCTTCTTCGACGCCTCATGCTCGTAGGCGCTCGTGGTAGCCGAATACTTATCGACCTGTTCGCCCTTGGGGGTGAGCTTCTCCTTGCGTGCGGCCTCGATCTCGGCGAGCTCGCGACTCTTTTGGTCTTGCTTGGCGCTCTTTTTTGCCATGGGTCCTCCCGCGTCGTGCGACAATGCGAGTTCCCATTATAGCGTGGTGCGAATCCCTATGTGCGCTTGCGTGGCGTAAAGGGACCGCGCAAGTAGCAGAGCTTGTCGGCGCAGTTCGCACACATGAGCGAGGCGTTGGTCCGCTCATCGAAGCGCTCGGGGTGTCGAGCGAACGCGAGCTCCCAGCGAAGGAGGACAAGGAGCGCCAAGACGATGAGCAGTTCGCTAAACCAGCTCAGGAAGGGGATAAGCGGTGTTACGGTCATGATGCCGTCCCAGTTAAAAATCTGGCAGGTCGTGCAGCAGCGGTTACGCATGAGAACGAGCTGTAGTGGACACCAGAGTACGACGCAAATCATGTCAAAGACGAAGTAGAAGAGCGTCCAGAGCATGGCGGTTCGCTGAGAAAAGAGGCCAAAGCGGTCGAACAACAAGCCCAACGCCACATTGAATATCACCCAGAAGACTATGACGGGCACAATTTCGTGGGTTCGGTCGATACGAATCTGTTCGCGCATGCGCTCGTCGGAGGTCAGGTCCTCTTCGGGCCAAGGAAGCACGCGTAGTACGTCGATAGAGTAGGCGAACTGTCGGCCTGCCTCCCATACGCCACGTGCGGTCTCCTGCACAGCCTGGAGAGTCTCCATCGCGACCTCGCCTATGATGGAGGGACCCTTTGCGAGGAGCTCCTCGATAAGCGAGCGTGCCTCTTCGCGTAGCTCACGCATCCCTCCTTCAAAGAGGCGGGCGGTGGGCACATGAAATTGGCCGTACTGTTTGCGGCTGCCCATGGCTATCTTTGCGTGGGGCCGCAGCTTCGAGATGAGGTCGATAACGATGAGCACGAAGACCACATCCGTGAAGTCTAAGCCATGGCCGAAGCCGAGGTTTTGCGTGATGTCGAGTTGAGTGGGGTCAATTACCGCGAAGGCGATTCCCACGCCAAAGAGCACCAATCGCACTACGAGCTGAATGGCGTAGTGGACAAAGAGGCGCGTCGGCTTCTCGCGGTGTTGAGTGTCGTCCTTCTTCTGCATGGGGGCATTATAGCCGAATAATGAGGCGAGTATTTCCTTGATGCGCCTGGTCGTATAATGGTAGAAACACGACGCGAGGAGGATGGATGTTAAACGTACACAACGAGGTGGGACAGCTGCGCAAGGTCATGTTGCACAGGCCGGGAGGCGAGCTGCTTAACCTCTCGCCACAAAATCTGGAGCCGCTGCTCTTTGATGACATCCCGTTCCTTGAGGTAGCGCAGACCGAACATGATGCCTTCGCGCGAATGCTGGCCGAAGAGGGTGTCGAGGTAGTTTATCTCGAGGATCTCGTCGCCCAAGCTATAGGCTCCTTCGAATTCCTTCGCGAGCAGTTCATCGACGATTACCTGCGCGAGAGTGGGCTTGCGGGAGCGCAGGTCATAGATGCCACGCGCGCGCGGCTTGAGGCAACGGATGACGCCCATGCCCTCGTTGACAAGGCCATCTGTGGCATTCGTCGCGACGAGCTGGACTTGGGTCATGCGGCTGCTCTTGAACTGGCCGACCTCGTGGGTACGGCGCAGAGTGGCAACCCCGATCTCGTCATCGACCCGCTGCCCAACCTCTACTTCACGCGCGATACCTTCACCGTGGTGGGGGAGGGCGTCAATCTCAACCACATGTACAGCGAGAATCGTCAGCGTGAGACGTTGCTTTCCCAGTACGTCTTTACCTATCACCCTGAGTTTCGCCGTACGCCCGTATGGTACCGACGGAGTAGTCCGTTCCGTCTCGAGGGTGGTGACTTCCTCAACCTCTCAGCCCGGTCTGTCGCGGTGGGCATCTCCCAGCGCACGGAGTCGGCCGCCATCGACCTTCTGGCAAAGAACATCTTTTGGGCCGGTGATATCGAGTGTCCCATCGAGGAGATATATGCCTTGCTCATTCCCGACACCCGCGCGATGATGCACCTCGATACGGTCCTCACCCAACTTGATGTCGACGCGTTCCTTGTGCATCCGGGAATCTTGGGCACACTCGAGGCATTTCGGGTGACGCGGGGTGCGCGGTCGGGTGAGCTTCAGGTCGAGTTGTTGGATGAGCCCATTGAGCGAGTGCTGGGACGTGCGCTCGGATGCGGCTCCGTGCGCGTCATTCGCTGTGGTGGTGTGGACCCGATTGCTGCGGCTCGCGAGCAATGGAACGATGGATCAAATACGCTTGCCGTCTCGCCAGGGCGCGTGTTCGTGTACCAGCGCAATGCCGTGACCAATGACATTCTGTATCGGGAGGGATTCGAGCTGCTTGAGATACCTTCGGCGGAACTCTCGCGCGGTCGTGGTGGACCGCACTGTATGAGCATGCCCTTTGTGCGTGACGAACTGTAGTAGAATGCAGGGCACACGTTCGGACGAAAGGACCTGTATATGGGCGTTAACCTCAGCGGTCGTAGCTTTCTCAAACTGCTCGACTTCTCCCCGGCCGAGATCGAGTACCTCATCGATCTCTCGGAGGATTTCAAACGGCTTAAGCGTGCGGGCGTTCCGCATCGCCATCTGGAGGGCAAGAACATCGTGCTCCTCTTTGAAAAGACCTCTACGCGCACGCGCTGCTCGTTTGAGGTTGCGGGCTTCGACCTCGGCATGGGCGTGACCTACCTTGACCCCGCCAGCTCGCAGATGGGCAACAAGGAGTCCATCGAGGATACCGCCCGCGTGCTCGGGCGCATGTACGACGGTATCGAGTATCGCGGCTTCGACCAGGCCATCGTCGAGGAGCTTGCGGCGAATGCGGGTGTTCCCGTATGGAATGGCCTCACGACCGAGTTCCATCCCACGCAGATGATTGCCGACATGCTCACGGTGCGCGAGAAGTTCGGGCGGCTGGCAGGGCTCAAGCTGACTTTCTTTGGTGACGCGCGCAACAACGTGGCGAATTCGCTCATGGTCGTCTGCGCCAAGCTGGGCATGGACTTTTGTGCGTGCGGTCCTGCCGAGAACATGCCCGAGGCGGAGCTCGTCGAGACCTGCCGAGCCATCGCAGCGCAGACAGGCGGGTCGGTGACGCTTACCGATTCGGTGGATGAGGGTGCTGCTGGGGCTAACGTTCTCTACACCGACATATGGGTGTCGATGGGTGAACCCGAAGAGCTATGGGCTGAGCGTATCCGCCTGTTGTCGCCGTACCAGGTGAGCGCGTCCGTCATGGAAAAGGCTGCTGCCGACGCAATTTTTATGCACTGCCTGCCGAGCTTCCACGATACCCGGACCACCATCGGGGCGGATATAGCCGAGAAGTTTGGCATCTGCGAGATGGAGGTCACGGACGAGGTCTTTGAGTCATCGCGCTCGGTCGTCTTTGACGAAGCGGAGAACCGCATGCACTCCATTAAGGCCGTGATGTACGCGACGCTGAAATAACCGCAGGTAGGACCGAGCTTAAAGTTCTGTGTCCCTATTTGTTACTATCTACGCAATTAGCCACGCCTACCCTGCATCATAAGGGTAGGCGTGGCACGTCCAAATTGGTGGGCGTTGGTGCCCGAAACTGAATGTTGGGTTCGTGTCACCCTAGTCGATGACATGTAACGATCCCTAGCGGCTTAGTATGAACGCCCAACAGCCGACCAGCGTGAAGCGCCTCTGTGAAATAGTGTACCTTTGAAGCTGAAAAATCTACAAAACCCCAGTTGACGGAAACTTTTCAGGTTCAAATGCGCACTGGCTATTTTACATAGTGCGCATTTGAACCTGAAAAAAAGTCTGTTATCTGGGCTTTTGTCATCTCCACAAAACCAAATGTACACTATTCGAATACGTATTCGACCAACTCGAGGCCTTCCTCAGTGCGTGGGTTGACGAATCTCACGAATAGTCGAGCTCTTTGGTTAGGAGATACTCCGCAAAGCGACTCGAAGTGAAGGCTGCGAGTGTCTGGTACTCGTCCGACTTCAGCTCGTTCGCGTAGTCGCAGACGCTCTTGATCACAAGCGCCTTAGGTCTGGGGTCGCTCGCGGACTCCGCACCGAGAAAGATGCCGTACGATTCCATGTCGAGTCCCATGGTGGTCGGTTCGAGCGCATGGACGCGCTTGTCGATCGCTATCTGATTTGCCATGACCGATGTCCCGCACGCAAGAAGCCCCGTCTGTACGTGAAACTCGCATGCGCCTGGTGCGGATAGCCTATCGATCAACTTCTTGAGCTCTGGGTCAATTCGCTTCGATTGGGGGCGTGGCAGGAATCCGATACCGCCAAAATGAAGTTCGGCCTCGTCTGGCCCAACGACTTTGCCCGTCGAATAGTCCCACACCTCGCTAGGTACCAAGACGTCGCCGTAGACCTGATCAGCCATCTTGCTGATTCCTGCGGCAATGCCACACATGATGAGATAGCGCGGTCTGAATACGAGGGTTGCCTTGGTGGCCAAGGCAGAGGCGGCGGCCATGCCCATGATGTCCTGTTGGCAGGTGAGAACCCACTGCTCGGTGCCGTGTTTGTCGATGAAGGACGTCTCGAAGTAGTGTTGATGGTCGTGCGGCCTTCTCAGGGGTACCCACGTGCCACCAAATGTCTGCATGAGGCTTCTGGTCTCCGTCTCCGTGGTCGTGCAGATGACGGCAGCGCAACCGTAACCCTCATCATCGCGTATTTTGTTCTCTAGCATCAAACAGCCCCCAACGCGTCTCAGAGGTCTCGTGTTTCCGCGGTACATCATAAACTATACTATGGGCTGTTATGCGGGGAAACGGCTCATGAAATGATTCCAGTCATCTCTAGACAGCACACATGACTCTCGGAGCAAGAGGCCTTTCGCGTTTTTTGTGGGCATTGTGGCATCTCCGTCAGACGTGCTACACTTCGTTGCATGCCCCTATAGCTCAGCGGATTAGAGCGTCTGCCTCCGGAGCAGAAGGTCGAGGGTTCGAGTCCCCCTGGGGGCACCAGAGGTAGGTTCGTCGAAACCTCGCGGCATTGCGAGCTGCGAGGTTTCTTTTTTGCGCGTATCGAATTCCATGCGAGCCGATACGACGGGACGAGAGCGGGGAGAGCATGGCACAAGACGTCGCAGCGACGGCGACAGACGTGCGCGGCCTTACTTCGGAAGAGGTGGCCGAGCGTATCGCGGCAGGCAAGACGAACGCGAATACCGACGTAAAGACCAAGTCCATAGCACAGATTCTGCGCGAGCACACCTTCACACTGTTTAACTTCGTGAATCTCGCCCTGGCGGCGCTGGTCGTCATCACTGGCCAGTATCGCAACATGACGTTCATGGTTGTGGTGCTTATCAATCTCGTCGTGGGCGTGGTGCAGGAGGTTCGCGCCAAGAAGATGGTGGACAGGCTATCCATCCTCACTGCCAAACAGGTGCGTGTCCTTCGCGATGGTGAGGAGCGTGAGGTCAGCGTCGACGATTTGGTGCTTGACGACCTCTTTATGCTTGCCCATGGTGACCAGGTGCCTGCTGACGCGATAGTCGTCAAAGGTGGCCCGCTCATGGACGAAAGTCTGCTTACTGGCGAAAGCAATCACATCGAAAAGCGCCCGGGCGACGAGTTGTTTAGCGGAAGCTTCGTGGTAGCGGGAGCCGTTACCGCGCGCGTTACACGCGTTGGCCTCGATGGCTATGCGGCAAAGATCAACGCTGAGGCGCGCTACGTAAAGGCGGTCTCGTCCGAAATACTCGCCACGCTCAACATGATTATCAAGTTCTCCACTATCGTGCTCGTGCCCCTCGGTCTAGGCCTCTTTCTGCGCACGGTGTTGATGGACGGTACGTCCACCAACGACGCGATTCTTTCTACGGTGGCTGCAGTCGTGGGTATGATCCCGCAAGGTCTGGTGCTGCTCACCTCCTCGGTGCTCGCCATCGCCACCACGCGTCTTGGTGCGAAGCAGGTCTTGGTGCAGCAGTCCTACTGCGTCGAGACACTCGCACGCGTCGATACGCTCTGCCTTGACAAGACAGGCACCATCACGAGTGGACGCATGGAGATTACCGGCATGCGCGCCACGGGTGACGTGCCCTTCGATGACCGCAAGTGCAAGGACATGCTGCTCTGCGCCACGACGGTGATGAGCGCCAACGGTGAGGATGCTAACGAGACGGCTCAGGCCATGTTGCGCTTCGCAGACGAGATGGGCTTCGAGCCATTCCCCATCACGCGAGAGATTCCCTTTTCCTCTGCGCGCAAGTATTCTGGCTGCGTCACCGAGGAGGGACGCTGCATCGTGGTGGGAGCCGCGCAGTTCGTGCTGGGAGATGATTACCCCAAATACAAGAACGAGGTGCTGCAATTTTCGCCGACCGAGCGAGTGCTCTGCATCGCCGAGGTGCCGGGTTTTGGTCTCAAGGGAGAGCTTGAGGGCAGACCGACCGTATTGGGCTATGTGGGCATTAGCGATGAGGTACGAGAGTCGGCTCCTGAGACAATCGACTTCTTTGCGGCGCAGGGCGTGAACGTCCGCGTCATATCGGGTGATGATCCGCGAACCGTCTCGGCCATCGCGGAGTATGTCGGGATTCGCAACGCCGAGCGCTACGTGGACGCCTCAACGCTCAAGACGGACGAGGACATTCTACGTGCCGTGCGCAACAACGTCATCTTTGGCCGCGTCACGCCACAGCAGAAGCGCAGCCTAGTCCAAGCGCTCCATGCTGACGGTCATGTGGTCGCTATGACGGGCGATGGTGTGAACGACGTGCTCGCGCTCAAGGAGGCGGATTGTTCGGTAGCTATGGCATCGGGCTCCGCTGCGGCGCGAAACGTGGCCGAGATCGTCCTTGCTGACAATGACTTCTCCCACATGCCCGAAGTGGTAGACGAAGGCAGGCGCTCCATCAACAACCTGCAGCGCTCAGCGTCGCTCTTCCTCGTCAAGACCGTGTTTTCGGCGGTTCTTGCCGCTGTGTGCATCTTTTTGCCGCCGTATCCGTTCATCCCCATCCAGATGACGCTCATCTCGTCGGCCATTATCGGCTGGCCGTCGTTCGTGCTCGCGCTCGAACCCAATCACGATCTCGTGCGGGGCAATTTCCTTGCAAATGTGCTCAGGCGCTCGCTTCCGGCATCGGCGGCCATCGTCTGTGCACTCATTGCGGTACAGGTGCTAGAGCGTATCATGCCGCTGGACTTCTCGGAGGCGTCAACGGTGAGCATGTACCTCACGGGGATGGTGGGCATAGCGCTCATCGTGCGCATCTCGCAGCCGCTCACACCGCTTCGCTGGGCGTTGCTTGCGTCAGTCGTCATTCTGTTGCTTGGCGGCAGTCTCGCGTTCCGGGACTTCTTTATGCTGTCGCCTATGACGTCGGGCATGTTGATCGCCGTGGTAGTGGTCGGAGCGGCGGCTCTCGCGTTGTTTTTCTGGCTCTATGCAGCCTTTGAGGAGAAAGAGGGGAGGAGCGACCCGCTGGCCGGCGTCGTCTCCAGGCTTAAGGAGGGACAATGATCAAAGAAGCATCGTTCGTTCAGGCGGTCGCGGCAGCGCGGCGCCCCAAGGAGCTCAGCGAAGCTGGCATCACGCGCCTCGTGTATGACGTGTCCGGCATTCCCGGTGTGGAGCTGCTTCCCCGGGCTCTTGTCGTGCTCTTGGAGAACGTCGTGCGCAACGCACCTACCGACGAGGCAGCCGCAGAAGCTGCGGCGCGCGTCGTGGAGGCGGGTACCGAGGGCCGTGCGGGTGACGAGGTTGAGTTCATGCCTGCTCGCGTGCTCTTTCAGGACTTCACAGGCGTGCCGGTCTTTGTGGACTTCGCTGCCATGCGCGATGCCATGGTGGAGCGTGGGGGAGACCCGCGCAAGGTTAACCCGCAGATTCCCTGCACGTTGGTGGTTGATCATTCCGTGATTGCTGACTGCGCTGGCGTCTGCGACGCGGCGGACAAGAACGAGCAACTCGAGGCCAAGCGCAATCACGAGCGCTTCGCGTTTCTCAAGTGGGCGTCCAAGTCGTTCGACAACGTGGAGATCGTGCCGCCCGGCGGTGGCATCTGTCATCAGCTCAACATCGAACGCTTCTGTTCCGTGGTGACGCGTGACGCCCTGGCAAAGAATGGCGCAGAGGTGGCCTGCTTCGACACGCTCGTGGGCACTGACTCGCATACGACCACTGCGAACGGTCTGGGCGTTTTGGGCTGGGGCGTTGGTGGCATCGAAGCGGAAGCTGCCGCATTGGGACAGCCTATTTCGATGCTCGTGCCGCCTGTAGTCGAGCTGCGTCTCGACGGGGCGCTACCCGCAGACGCGTCGGGGATGGACCTTGCCCTAACGGTGTGTAAGCTTTTGCGCGAAGCTGGCGTCGTGGGGACGCTCGTGGAGGTTACAGGTGAGGGCGTGGCATCGCTCTCCGCTACGCAGCGCGCGGCAGTTGCCAACATGACCCCCGAGTACGGTGCCACCACGACGCTCTTTCCCGTGGATGACGTCGCCTGCGACTATCTGGACCTAACTGGTCGCGATGCGGCTGAGGTCGCCTTCGCGCGAGCGTACCTCAAGGCCCAGGGCGTCTGGGGCGAGGTGTCGGGTAAGCGCTATGCCCGCACCATTACACTCGATCTCGGGACTGTGCGCACCTGCATGGCTGGTCCCTCGCGTCCCCACAACTACGTGGAGCCGGCGGGGCTTAAGGAGCGGTTCCGCTCCGTGGCGGTTGAGCATGGGCGGGAACTCTCCGAGACTTTCGAGGTCAGATGTGGCGAAGAGACCCATGCACTTGCGCATGGCACGATTGCCATCGCTGCGATCACGAGCTGCACGACTGCGACCGACCCTGCCATGATGGTTGCCGCAGGTATCACCGCGCAGAAGGCCGTCGAGCGTGGGCTGGCCGCCAAGCCTTGGGTCAAGCGTATCCTTGCGCCGGGAAGTCGTGCCACCGAGCTGTTGCTCGAGCGTGCCGGCTTGACAGGACCGCTCTTTGAGCTGGGCTTCTTCACCTGCGGCTTCGGCTGCATGAGCTGCATCGGCAACTCGGGCGACATTCACCCTGCGTTGCATGAGCGCGCCGAGCAGATGGAGCTGGCGAGCGTACTCTCGGGCAATCGTAACTTCGATGGGCGCATCTCTCCCGACGTGGCACAGAACTTCCTCGCCCAGCCAGCTCTGGTGGTTGCCTACTCACTCGTGGGCACTGTTGATATAGACCTATCGAAGGAACCGGTGGGCTTTGCGCCGGACGGGACTCCTGTCATGCTCTCTGAGATCATGCCGACAGGTGAAGAGGTTTCCCAAGTACTCGAGCGTGTCCTTACGCCGGACCTCTTTGTAGAGGGAGCTAAGGGCCTCATGGAGGGATCTGCCGCATGGCAGGCCATCGCAAGCACGGAATCTGATACGTTCCCCTGGGACGAGGAGTCGACCTACGTTCGCCGCCCGCCTTATTTCGAGCTTGCATGCAAGCAGGACGTGATTTCAGTCAAGGACGCTCGTGCTCTCGTGTTGCTTGGAGACTTCGTGACCACCGACCACATTTCTCCCGCGGGAAGCATCGCGTCAAACTCCCCTGCTGCCCTCTATCTCGGAGAGCACGGGGTGACGCAAGCTGACTTCAATACCTACGGCAGTAGACGTGGTAACCACGAAGTGATGATGCGTGGTACTTTCGCAAACATCCGTTTGCACAACTACTTGGCTGATGGGCGTGATGGCGGCTGGACCCGCGATCTCGTGACAGGCGAGGTTGTGCCCATCTACGATGCAGCCATGAACTATGCGGGCGAAGGCACGCCACTCGTTGGCTTGGCAGGCAAGTTGTATGGCTCAGGTTCGAGCCGTGACTGGGCAGGAAAGGGCCCAGCACTGCTTGGCATTAAGGTCGTCATAGCTCAGAGCTTTGAACGCATTCACCGCTCCAACCTCGTGCAGATGGGCGTGTTGCCGCTCGAATTTGCCGAGGGCGTGAGTGCGGAATCGCTTGGGCTTGATGGGACGGAGCTGTTCGAGATCGAGGATGTGGATCTCGTCGGTGGCAAGGCCTGTGGCCAGTCCGTGCGGGTTGTCGCCCATGCGAAAGACTGCGACATCGAGTTTGCGTGTACGTGTCGGGTCGACACACCGACTGAGGCGGCGTTCGTTTCATCTGGTGGCATCCTGCCCTTTGTGCTTGACAGTTTGGCAAACAAGGGGTAGATAATTAGCAAGGTATCCGAGGCAACGACTACCATCGAACGCCAAACGACAAACCACTATGCTTTCGGAGGTTCCTTTGAATTGTCCCCATTGCGGGGCACCAGTCCAGGATGGCCTGGACGTATGCCCCGCCTGCAATGGTAGAATCACGGCTGACAACGCCGTCGGCGATGCTCAGGTCTGGTGTGCTAGCTGTGGCTCTCTCGTGCCGGAGGGGGCTACGGACTGTCCGGTGTGCGGGTTGCCCATAGAAGGTGCATTCGATGAAGAAGCTGACTCGTTTGATTCCACAAACGAGGATGCCGCGGATAGTCCGACGCTCGAGAGCGCCCTCCCACCTTCTCCTGAAGAGAATCCGGATGAGGTCTCGACTAATAACGCACCAGCACACCTTCGCCTCGTAGTAGTGGCTGTCATCGCGGCGCTCTTGCTCGTTGGTGGGAGTGCGCTTCTGATCACACGCCCCTGGGATCCCAATGCCTATATGACGCATGCCACCGAGGATGCCGATACGTCCATGGAGGGCTTTCCTGGTACGGTGACCCACCTTGAGGGCCAAGACATCATCGAGGGCAAAGAACGCGAGGCGTATCTCAAGGATGCCGATAAAAAGATGGGCGACTTCATCGCGCTGCTCGGAGACCTGTCGAACGAATGCGCCGAGCTCGAACGGCCGGTTGAGGAGTACCTTGAGAGCGAGGAGCTCGAGGAGGGGAGTGGACGTCTGGATCGCGTACGAGAAATGAGCGAGCAGCTGTCTGTGACAACTGCCGAGATCGAAAGCCTCGATTTGCGTGGATCGGAGTACAAAGCCTTGCAGGGGCAGGCTCTCGTGACAGCACAGTATCTGAAGGGTCGTGTGGATACCCTGTGCGGTGTGTGGGAGGCCTTGGAAAGTGCGGAAGAGCCGAGCAGTGCCATAGTGGCGGTTAAATCGGCTGTAACTAACGGCAAGGACGGGCGCAGTCTCGAAGAATGGCGCATGCTGAGTGATAACGCATACGCGACATTGGTGGGTGAAGAGGAATGAGGCGGGCGGTATGCCAAACGTGTGAAACGTGACGAGAGCTGATAGAATTTTTCTTTCGTGGTATAAATCTTAGTAGACGAGTTTGAGGAGTAAAGGGGGACGATAGGCGTGGGACTTTTTGGGGAGCCGCTGAAATCGCCGGCATATCATGTGGCAGGTGACGAGGTCGCAACCTTCGCCACCTCTAAGGGAATCATACGCGTGCGCCTGGATGGAGAAGGTGCGCCGATTCACGTAGCTAACTTCTGCGAACTCGCCGAATCAGGCTTTTACGATGGTACGAAGTTCCATCGCTATGTTCCTGGATTCGTGGTTCAGGGAGGAGACCCAAACACGCGCCGTATGACTCCTGCGGACGTAGCTGCTGGTAGGATAGGTCCGGACGGTCGTCCCGGGACGGGCGGTCCGGGTTATCGCATCCGTGAGGAGTTTACAACCAATCCGCATAACAGCCACGATGACGGCGCATTGGCGATGGCTCGCTCGCAAGACCCCAACTCTGCGGGCTCGCAGTTCTACTTTTGCCTTGGTGCGCAACACGGCTTGGACTCCGGGTACACTGTGTTTGGAAAGACCGTACAGGGTTTTGAAGTTATTGGCTCCTTGAGGAGCGGCGACGTGATAGAGTCGATTACGATTGAGCACGCAGAGGCCTAAGCGCCGCTGCCCGAGGCATCGAGGAGCTATTGTGAACCAGCAAAAATTTGAGACCGGCTATGCGGCGTATCAGACGGGCAACTGGGCGAGCGCGGCATCTTTGCTTGCGGATGCCAAGGCGCCGGGTGAGATCAACGGAAGAATCGATCACTTGCGTGGAAACGCCCTCATGAAGCTGGGACGTTATGACGATGCGGCGCAGGCCTATGGCGAGGCACTGCTTGACAGGTCCTATGGCTTGGAGGGTGCGCTCGGCACGAATCGTGGTCGCGCTCTCCTCGCTGCCGGTAGGGTGCCAGAGGCTGCTGAGGCACTGCGCAGGGCTACAGAGGACCCTCAGTACTCCACTCCCTACAAGGCATATATGGCTTTGGGAAGTGCCTGCAGGGCGCTTGGGGACGTGCGCGGCGCAGGCATAGCGTATCGCAATGCAGCAATAGACGAGTCGAATCCCGACCCAAGCACATCTCTTCGCAAGCTCGGAGCGTGTTTTATGGACTTGGGAAGGCCATCCGATGCGGTGGAGTCCTTCCGTACGGCACTCGACTTCTCGAACGACTTCTCGTCGCAAAGCGCCATTTACTGCGACCTTGCCCTCGCATATGTTGCTGCGAACCGTATGAGCGAGGCAGTGGATGCCTTTGGCCATGCGACGGCTGATGGTACCGTCCTATCGCCCGAGGCTCAGGCCGCCTATGATGCTGCACGTAATGCAGTGGCGGCACGCAGTGGTAATCGTGTCTCCGAGACGGACGACCTGCTTGCGGCTGCTGGCTATGGTGACTTTGCCGACCCGCTCGATCCTACGGGCGAGACGACGGGCAACCTTATGCCGAGTCCTGAGGACACGGGCTTCTTCTCTGTGAGCGAGCAGGAGATCGTAGAGAACGATCGCAGGGTGCGGCGTGGCGGCGGTTGTAGACGCTTCTTCGTAACTCTGCTGGTCATACTGCTGCTGTTGGCTGCCGCTTGTGGCGTCGCATACTACCTAGGCTTTGGCTGGCCGACACAGGAGAATGTGGCACAGAGCCTGTTTGAGGCCAAGGCCGAAGGTCGTGATGTTTCTCAGTACCTGAGTTCGAGCCTTGAGGAGGAGCCCAAGCAGCACATCGTGTCCCTTGTGCCTCCTAACGCGACGGCCGTAAGCGTCAGTGGCGTTACGCGTTCGATGAGTTCCTCTGATGTTGTCGTTACCGCTACGCTCGATGCCGGTGCTAGCAAGAGGTTCAACATTCATATGGTGCGCGATGGCATTGGCTGGAAGGTTGATTCAGTCAATGAGGAGTATGCATCTACTGATGGAGCAACAGCTGCAGACGCGACGAGTCAGACTCAGCAGCCGGCTCCCGCCGAACAGACACCTGCTGAGCAGGCTCCCACCGAACAGCCAGCTCCTGCCGACCAGGCCCCCGCCGAGCAGGCCCCTGCTGAGCAAGCCCCCGCCGAGCAGGCTCCCGCCCCCGAAGCCAACGACGACGCAAACGTCAGTGGCGGCGAAGTAGCCGTCAATTAGTACCATACGCTAGACGAGATGAGCCCTCTATAAGGACAGGATGAGATGGGGTTCTTTGACTCATTGTTTGGAGAGTATGGCGGCGACCTAGCTATCGACTTGGGGACCGCCAACACACTCGTTGCCGTGCGAGGCCAAGGCATCGTACTGAACGAGCCGTCGGTTGTCGCTATCGACAAGAGCGAAGATCGCGTGCTCGCGGTTGGAGCGGACGCTAAGCGAATGATTGGGCGTACACCCGGGTCGATTATCGCCGAGCGTCCTCTTAAGGATGGCGTTATCGCGGACTTCGATGTCACGGAGGTCATGCTCCGCTATTTCATAGAGAAGGCGCGTGAACGGCAGTATCCATGGTCACCTCGCCCGCGTGTGGTCGTATGTGTGCCTTCGGGCGTCACATCGGTAGAGAAGCGCGCGGTCTTTGAGGCAACCATATCGGCTGGTGCCAGACAGGCTTTTCTCATTGAGGAGCCCATGGCAGCTGCCATTGGGGCAGACCTGCCCATCGAGGATCCCACTGGATCCATGGTGGTAGACATCGGGGGCGGGACGACCGAGGTAGCCGTCATAGCGATGGGTGGCATCGTGGTCTCCAAGTCCATTCGAACAGCAGGTGACGAATTCGACCAGACGATTCTGGAGCACGTGCGCGATGTATACAACCTATCTATTGGCGAGCGCACGGCAGAGGACATAAAGATCAAGGTTGGTTCTGCGGCACCGTTGCGCGAGGAACTCGACGTGGAGGTCAACGGGCGTGACGTGATGAGCGGCATGCCAAAGACGGTGCGCATCGAAAGCGAAGAGATCCGTCGCGCTCTCGACAAGCCTCTCGACGAGGTGACAAAGGCGGTCAAGGACACGCTCGATGCTACGCCTCCAGATCTCGCAAGTGACCTCATGTATTACGGTATCCTGCTTACGGGTGGTGGTGGCTTCCTGCGTGGGCTTGACCAGCGTCTGCGCGACGAGACCGGTGTTCCCGTCAACGTTAGTCCCACTGCGTTGGAAAACGTCGTCAACGGCTGTGCCAAGGTGCTCGAGGCCAACGCCTTGTCCGGAGGCTTCGTGCAGAGCGCAGGACTGTAAGGGCTACCATCATGGCAAAGATGCCGTCCATGCACGGAGGGCGTGCCAAGTCGTCGCCCTCAAAAATCAGACGCAGGGAGCCGGGCGGCAACGTCGGCCTTCTCACCATCATCCTTGTGGCGCTATCGCTCGCAATGTTTACCCTGAGCGTACGCGAAGGCGAAAGTGGGTTTTTCGGCAGCGCGAGGTCGGTGGTGCAGACGATTGTGTCTCCAATAAGGATGATGGGTGCTTACGTGACGGCTCCGCTATCGGGATTCGGCAACGTTATGAGAAACCTCACCGCTGACGAGAAGACGCTCTCGGAGCTCAAGGAGGAGAACGCCCGTCTGCTAGCACGCAACGTGGAGCTTGAGGAGGCGGAGCAGACGGCACGTCGCCTTGAGCAACTGTTGGAGATTCGCAATACCTATAGCCTTCAGTCGATAGCCGCACGCATCATCTCGGGATCGGTGGATTCTTGGACTGCCTCGGTCACTATAGACAAGGGTTCATCCTCGGGCGTGAGCGTGGGAATGCCAGTAAGCAATGCCATGGGTGCGGTGGGTCAGGTCATTGAATGCGCGGGGAGTACAGCAACGGTTCGCCTTCTTACGGACGAGGGGTCTTCTGTCTCTGCCATGGTTCATGCTAGTCGCGCCCAAGGAATGCTTGAAGGTTCACCCGATGGCACGCTGAGACTTTCGCTCATACGTACCGATCAGACGGTGAATGCGGGTGATGTCGTCGTAACGAGCGGACTGGGTGGGGTATTTCCAAAGGGTCTGCCCGTAGGAAAAGTCGCGACGGTAGAAAAGACGCCGGGATCTACCTACTACGAGATAGTGGTGGAACCTTACTATCGACCCGATACGCTCGAAGAGGTTCTGGTGATTACGTCGCTTACGGAGGAGCAACAAGCGACCAGTGCTGACATCGAAGACGCGGATCGTCCGGACCTCGAAGCTGCCTCGGGGCATGCGGTGGAGAGAGCGGAGGATGGCGAAACTCTCGAAGACGAGGATTCGTCAAAGAGCGAGGACGACGGGACAAATACTGCTGACGGCGCGATGGAAGGTTCCAACGAAAGGGGCACAAACAGAAAGAGTGGGAGTGCTAGACAAGGCTCAGAGGAGCAGTCGGAGGAAGGCGACCTTGACGCATACGATTCTGTGGAGGACGGCTACGACGACGAGTATGGGGGATTGTAATCATGCAGGTGAAGGATAGCCACAAAAAGAAGCGCAGTGCGCTGGTTATCGGTGCAATCTGTCTCGTCCTTCAGCTTGCTCTGTCACCCTACATCTGTCTCGGGAATGGCTTTGCCAACTTTGCCCTTGTCTATGCCGGAGTCATAGCGCTCTCGACCGGCGGAAAGGGAGCCGTCATATCGGGATTCGTGGCAGGGCTTCTGTATGACCTCACATCCACCACGCCCATCGGGCTCATGGCTCTTTTGCTCACGGTGTTTGGATACGTGCTTGGCATTGAGGAGCGGAACCGCTTTGGTGATGGCTTCGTATCGTCGCTGACGTCATTTGGCGTCGGGGCTATGACCGTAGAAGTTGCATATCATTTGGCAATGCTGCTCCTTGGGGTGGCACAGAGCCTCTCGGACGTGATTCTCCTTCGCGTACTCCCTAGCTTTGCACTCACCTTCATCGCGTTCTTGCCATTTGCCTACTTCTTGGTACGGGCTGCAGGCTCGGGCCGTGGTATGGCCAAAGGGTCATCGTCACATCATGGGTCGCGCTACGACGTGAGCAACCTATAGGCGGTGTGACGTGAGTCTGAGCAACATCATAATCATTCTTATCGTGATTCTTGTGCTCTCGCTGGTGGGACTCTATGTCTTCTACAGCCGGGGAGAGGATGAGCGGTTGAAGCTCGACATCGGTGGCGCAGCGCCGAGAGCGTCGGGGGGCAACGATTCCTCCGCTGAGCGGGGAGTGAGAAACCGCCTTTTGGGTTTGGGACTTGTCGCGGTATCGGTCGTGGCAGGGCTGGCCACGAAGCTCTGGTCCATGCAACTCGTGTCGAGCGAGGAATATACACGCCAAGCTGAGCAGAACCGCACGAGGACGATATCGATTACCGCTCCGCGGGGTCGCATACTTGACCGCAATGGCAACGAGCTGGTGGGAAATCGACCGAGTCTCACAGTAGTATCGAAGCCTGATGTGGTTAGAGACGAGATTGAGGTGAAGCTTCTGGCAAATCTCATCGGCATGCCCGCCGCTGCCGTGCGCCGAAAGATCCAGGACCAAAGCGAAGGAGCACAGTCCGACCGCACCGTTGCGCAAGACGTTTCGCGGCGAGTGGTTGCCTTCATCGGAGAGCATCCCTATCTCTTTGAGGGGGTATCCGTAGAGGAGCGAACTGCGCGTCATTATCCGTACGGCAAGCTTGCTGCGCATGTGGTGGGTTATACGGGTACAGTGACGCGCGAGCAACTTGAGGCGAGCAAGGACGCGACGGGCGAGGGGACTATCGTGTACCAGGCTGGTGACACAGTGGGCCAGGCTGGCGTGGAGTACCAATACGAGGATGTGCTTCAGGGAGTTCGGGGCGAGCAGAGCGTGCACGTTGATGCGAACGGCGCAGTAAGTGATTATTCGACCCTCGTGTCGCCGCAAAGCGGATCGGACGTGATACTCACCATTGACGCGACGGTGCAGCAAGCGGCGGAGGAGTCTCTAGAGCGCATTATCGAAGAGGTCCGCAAGAAAGTGAGCAAGAGCTGTTCGTCAGGTTCTGTCATTGCCATGGACGTGACTAACGGCGAGATTATTGCGATGGCGAGCGCACCCTCGTATTCGCCAAACATCTTTGTGGGAGGCATCTCGAACGATGACTGGGAAGCGCTTCAGTCCCAAGAGAGCGCGAACCCCCTCATGAACCGGGCGATATCCGGACAGTATCCGTCTGCGTCGACAATCAAACCATTCTCGACCTTTGCCGCGCTTGACAACGGCATCGCCACCTTAAAGAGCAAGTATGAATGTACGGGCTGGTGGACCGGCTTTGGTCAGGCGTCAGGCCAGTATTGTTGGAAGCAATCCGGCCATGGCGAGATGGATCTCAGGAGCGGTATCACCTACTCGTGCGACGTGGTGTTTTACGAGATTGGTAAGGGATTCTTTGAGTCGGACAATCCTGAGGCATTTCAGACGAAGCTTCGGGAATGGGGGATGGGTTCCGTCACGGGCATTGACCTGCCGGGCGAGGGCGAAGGACGCGTTCCCGATGCTGAGTGGAAGTGGAACTACTATACCGAGGCAGACGACATCGACAGGCAATGGAAGGGTGGCGACTTCACGAACCTTGCCATCGGACAGGGCGATATGCTCGTGACGCCCATTCAGATGATCTGCGCGTACGCGGGAATCGCGACCGGTGGGAGCCAACTACGTCCACACGTGCTGCGTTCCATCCGGTCGCGCACAGGTACGGGAACGGTCATCGACTACGAACCGCAGCTTCTGCGTGAGGTGGTTGAGGATCGTGCCTGTCTGAAAGTCGTGCGTGATGGCCTGGAAGGAGCCGTGTACGACGAAAGCGAATGGATTGCCATGCACTTCCAAAACATGAAGGAGCGCGTGGCGGGCAAGTCGGGTACGGGCGAGCAGGTAGGCAAGAACCCCACGGCGTGGTATGTGGCATACGCTCCGGCTGATAACCCACGTTACGCGGTGGCGACGTCAATCGAAGAGGCCACGTGGGGAAGCGGCTCCGCGATGTACGTTACCAGAGACGTGCTCGGTGCACTTTTTGGCGAGCCTGATGACGTTTTCGTGGCGATCTCCGACATGCAGGTTGCCGACTAGGAGGTGACGATGGCACAGGAGCAGAATGCGCGCGAAGTCGAGGCGCGCGGGTCTTTGGGTAGTCTTCTCGAGCGGTTTGGTTTTAACCTCTCGAGCATGGGAGGTGTCGGACTTCAGCGTAAGGGGCCTCTGAGCGAGATATACCTTATGGAGCTGATCCCCAATCTCCTCATCGTGGTGTTTGGCACAATCGTGATGTGGTCCGCATCTCTTACCATAGCCGATGCATCGTTTCCGAGGCATCTTGCAGGTATTGCCATAGGCCTTGTGGGTGGCCTGCTCGTATGGGCCTATGACTATCGCGTCTTTGCGGGCATGTCTACAGCCCTTCTGGCTGTAGACATTGTCCTCATGCTGTTGCCCTCCGTTCCGGGGTTGGGATACAACGCCATGGGCATGACAGGTTGGGTTCAGGTACCTCTCATCGGCTTGCGCTTCCAACCGTCCGAAATTGCGAAGCCGGTCACCATTCTCCTCATGGCCTCGCTTACGGCTCAGTACAATGGACGCGTCGAGACTTTGAGGGAATACCTGAGGCTGTGCGGCATTCTGTGCGTGCCGTTTATCCTCATACTCACACAGCCAGATCTGGGGACGGGACTCATCGTCCTGACCTTGGGAGCGTGCATCATCATATGCGGGGGAGCAAAGAGCAGTTGGGTGCTCGTGACGTTGGGCATCATTGTGGTAGGAGCCATCGTCGTGGTTGCGAGCTCCATGACGGAGGGGCTGCCGAGCATTTTGAAGCCCTATCAGATAAACCGTCTCGTTGTGTTCGTCGACCCCTCGGTGGATCCGTCCGGCAATGGTTATAACCTTCAGCAGGCAAAGATTGCCGTCGGCTCGGGTGGCCTTCTGGGCAAGGGTATCGGCAATGCGACTCAGGCGGGTGGGGGATTTTTGCCCGAAGCGCATACCGACTTCGTGTTTGCCCTCCTTGCGGAGGAGTTCGGTTTCTTGGGGTCAATCGTACTCATTTCGCTCTTTGGCTGGATGATACTCTCGACGATAGCGCTTGCACTGCGCGTGGAGTCGATATACGCGAAGCTCGTGCTTGCAGGTGTGGCGTCTATGTGGGCGTTTCAGCTCCTGCAGAACGTGGGCATGTGCATAGGAATCATGCCCATCACGGGCATTCCGCTGCCCTTCGTGAGTTTCGGGTCGTCTTCGATGGTGGCCCAGCTCATGTCGGCCGGGCTCGTGCAGTCCGTCTGGCATTATCGTACGAAGGTCGGCTAGGGCCATGGCACGGCAAGGGCGTTTTGCGGTAGAGTAGTGCGATAAACGTTCGCAAGGAGTGAGCATGTCTGCAAAGAAGCTATCTATGGACAGTCTGCGCGGCGCCATGAAGATGGGCCGTGAGGCAGAGGAGAACATGGGCGAGCATCTGCACCTCAGTGTTCTGGTCGATCCTGCCAGCGCGGAGTGGATTGTGCGTGCCGTTCGCGATGCGCTTGTGCCTGAGAGGGACGCGATCGTGGACGTGCGCGCCCTTGGTGGCGTACCTACGGTTGCGGGCATCGACGTGGGTATCGTCATATCGGGTGGGTCCGATGACGCGGTTCGCTCTGCCGTACGCTATTTCGCTGGGGCACGGCAACATGTCATCGTGGTCGCCCAGTCAAGTCTCGACGTGCCCGACACGCAGCTACCTGCAAAGCTTGGGCAATACATCGAGGAGGCCGTTTCGTCTGAGCATGGGCCGCTGCTCGACCGCCTCGCGGCCGCCTTGCTCGACTCCACCGAGAAGGACGTGTCATGTGCCGCAAACTTCAAATTCTGTCGTGACGTGGCGACCGCGCGCTTGGTCAGCAGGTGTGCGACACGCAACGCCTTCATGGGTGTCGCCGACTTCATCCCTGGTGCCGGCATGCCGCTCATGACGATGAACCAGGTGAACCTATGCTTTGACATTGCGGCGACCCACGGAAAGGGGCTTAGTTTCGGACGTATTCCCGAGGTGGCTACGGTCGTCTTTGCGGGCTTCGCATATCGCTGGGCAGCGCACATCTTTTTGCGCGTGATGCCTGGGCTTTCGCTTCTCATACGTGCGGGCTTTGCTTACGGTGGTACGCTCGTGACCGGGCGGATGCTCTCGTCTCACTTCACCGAGACGCTCCCAGTTGCAAAGAAACCCGTTACCGTCAAGGCAAAGGTCGAGGAAATACCGGATGAGTTGAAGCAACGAGTTCGTCGGCATGTGCCCGAGCGGGAGGCGGAGCCGTCCAAGCGTAGCTACATCACCATCGGTGAGGGTGGGGTCGGCATATGAGGTTGCCGCGTGAGGACCTCTTTTGGCGTATAGAGCCGCTTCTGGGAAGCGTCGAGCGTCCGAGTCGCTATCTAAACCACGAGTGGGGTGCCATCGAGGAGCAGGACGGGCCGTTTCATGCCTGCGTCATGTATCCCGACATCTACGACGTGGGAGTGCCGAATCTCGGTCTCGCCATTCTCTATGATGAGCTCAACCGGTTGAAAGGCGTTTCGTGCGAGAGGGCCTACCTACCGTGGGTGGACATGTGCTCCCTCATGAGAGAGAACTCAATTCCGCTGCTGTCTCTGGAGACCTCCTCGCCCGTGGCATCGTTTGATCTCGTGGGCATATCGCTTGCGCACGAGCTCGTCTGCACGAATGTCATCGAGGCACTTGACCTCGCGGGTATCACGCTTCTGGCGGAGGAGCGCGATGAAGACGAACCTATCGTCATCGCGGGGGGTCCTAGCGCTTGGAATGCGGAGCCTCTCGCGCCTATCTTTGATGCCATCTTGCTCGGGGACGGGGAGCGTGCTGTCTCACGGATAGCCCTTACGGTACGTGATGCGCGCACCGAGGGCGTGCCGCGGACTGAGGTCTTGCGGAGGCTATCGGGCCTTGAAGGAGTCTACGTTCCCTCCCTCTATGAGGTCGTCATCGATGAGACTTCCACGCGGTGGGGCTATGCCGTCCCAAAGACGGGAAGCGACGCCCCGGCAATCATCAGGAAGCATTGTATCGCGCATCTGAAGGAGACCGAGCCGGTCGCCCAGCGCATCGTGCCCTACCTCTCGGTCGTTCAGGATCGCCTGACCGTCGAGATCTTGCGCGGTTGCGCGCGCGGATGTCGCTTCTGTCAGGCGGGAATGACCTACCGACCTGTGCGGGAGCGCCCTGCCGATCAGGTGCTCGAAGCGGTAGAGCGGGGTTTACAAACAAGTGGCTATGACGAATGCTGCCTTTCTTCCCTCTCCACGACCGATCACTCCCAGTGCGCGGGAATGTTGCACGAGCTTCACGAGAACTTGTCTGGCAAGGGCATCAGAGTTTCGATTCCCTCGCAGCGGCTCGACAGCTTCGGTGTCGATATGGCATCCGCAGCACGCTCGTCGCGCAAGGCGGGTCTGACCTTTGCCCCAGAGGCGGGTTCGCAACGTTTGCGTGACGTCATAAACAAGAACGTAACCGACGAGAACATGGATTCTGCGGCGCGCAATGCCTTCTCCAACGGATATCGCCGCATGAAACTGTACTTCATGATGGGTCTTCACACCGAGACCGACGATGATCTCCGGGGGATTGCGCGTATGGCAGAGCGTGTTGTCGGCATCGGACGCGAGATGCTTGGTCCAAAGAGCAAGGTGACGGTGGCGCTCTCGGCTTCGGTCTTTGTGCCGAAATGCCATACGCCTTTTCAGTGGGAAGGCCAGTTGCCCCTCGAGGAGACTCATCGACGCCAGCGTGTCATGCTTGAAGCCGCCACGGATCGAGCCGTGCGCATCTCGTATCACGATGCCGAGACCTCCCTGGTGGAGGGTGCTCTGTCAAAGATGGGTCGCAAAGGTTTTGACCTCGTGCTTGCGGCTTGGCGACACGGATGCCGCTTTGATGCATGGACCGATCAGTTCGACTTCGAGTCATGGAGGCAAGCTGCTACCGATATCGGTCTCGATCTGGAGGATATAGCCTGCGAACGCTTTGACCTCGACGCACGCCTACCTTGGGACCATACCTCGCCAGGAGTCTCAAAGGGGTATTTGCAGCGTGAGTGGCGTCGGGCACTCGAGGGCATGACCACCGAAGACTGCACCATGGGAAGCTGCACGGGTTGCGGTGTCTGTCCGACGCTGCACGTATCCAACGATTTGGCAGGTGAACGCGCATGAGCACGCTTTCTCCCGGTGCATGTCGCTTGAGGGTGCGCTATGCGAAGGACGGCCGTCTTGCACACCTTGGGCATCTCGAGGTCATGGGAACCATCATGCGCAGCGTTCGCCGAGCCGGGCTTCCCTTTGAGGTGAGCGAAGGCTTCGCGCGGCGCATGCGCATACAGTTCTCACAGGCCTTGCCGGTGGGTGCCTCCTCGGTCGCAGAGTACTATGACCTTTTGTTACCGGAACCGATCGACGCGGCTCAAGCCCTCGAAGAGTTGCGCGCCAGCACGCCGAGTGCATTGGCCCCAACCGCGGCGAAGCTTCTGCCTCGTAGGATGCCTGCTCTTGAAGCGTGGGCAAACCGTGCTACGTGGGATGTGGAGATTGCATGCACCACGGATGAGGCCCAGGCTTTTCCTAGCGAGCTTGCGCGTACGAGGGAGCGCGGGTATCTGGACTTCATGCGAGGTGACAAACCGCGTCATCTGGAGCTGGGACCGACGTTGGTCTCATGCGAGGTCTTGTCATCGGCGTGTGGCCTACGTCTGGCACTTGACACGCGGACGACGGAACAGGGGTCATTGAGGCCGGCTGTGCTTGTGCAAGCCGTCATGGGACGTCCGCCTGTACGCGTATGCAGATTGGGGCAGTGGCACGAGGCGGAGGACGGCAACCTCCTCGACCCCATGGCATGAGGTACACATTATCCTTGGATGTTGTGCAGCGAATCTTTTTCGTTGACGAGGGGGTAGCGGGCCGTTACAATTGATAGCTGTTGCATCAATGCGAGCAATGAGGAGTTTTTCATGTACGCAATCGTTTCTACCGGTGGCAAGCAGTACAAGGTTGCCCAGGGCGACGTCATCGACGTCGAGAAGCTCGAAGCGCAGCCTGGCGACAAGGTCGAGCTTGACGTCCTGATGCTGAACGACGGTGCCACCAGCACGGTCGAGCCTTCCGCGCTCGAGGGCAAGAAGGTCGTCGCAGAGGTCCTTAGCCAGTTCAAGGGACAGAAGGCAATCATCTTCAAGTTCAAGAAGCGCAAGCGCTACCATCGTACGCGCGGTCACCGCCAGCAGCTTACCAAACTCAAGGTCGTGGAGCTTCCCATCGAGGAGGCTGCGTCGAGTGAGGCGAGCGAGGAAGAGTAGTCCCCAAGTCATAGGCAGTTTTGTTAGGTAGGTGACATCATGGCACATAAGAAGGGTTTGGGTTCCTCGAGGAACGGTCGTGACTCGCACTCACAGCGTTTGGGGACCAAGATTTACGGTGGGCAGGCCATCAAGACCGGTCAGATTATCGTTCGTCAGCGCGGCACCCACATTACGCCGGGCGACAACGTTGGTCGTGGCAAGGATGACACGCTCTTTGCACTCGCGGATGGCGTGGTGGAGTTCACTAAGGGCAAGAAGCACTACGTACACGTGCGTGCCACTGCGTAAGGCCTACGAGCGCAGGATGTAAGTTTGTGGCCCCGGCTTCTCGTCGGGGCCTTTTGTTACTTGACGAGGTGGGTTGGTCATGTCAACGTTTACGGATTTGTCGCGCATCAACGTGCGCGGTGGTGATGGCGGCGCGGGATGCATGTCGTTTCGGCG
>CACXDP010000095.1 GCA_902766445.1 uncultured Coriobacteriaceae bacterium | reverse complement strand
CGCCCGTTGTGGACCATGGGATCGCAGTCCGAGAGCAGCGCGTCGACCGTCTTAATCGTACCAAGCTTCTTTCCGCTGCCGTCAAGGAAGACGTACCGCACCTTCCCGGTCTGCCTTGTGTTTGGCAGGGTACGTTGCCCCCAGCAGTTGACCTCAGCCCAGAGTGCAAGGAAGCGGCCGTCGTCGACCTTCACGAGCTTGGGGAAGTCGGCACCCAACTTGCCGTCAGAGGCATAGGAAGTCAGATACGTAATCGAGGTGGAGAGACTCGGCGTCGTCACGCTCACGTAGGCGTTGCGCGGAGCATTGAAGTTCGGTTCTCCAGTCCCGCTCTGATCGTATGTCACACCAGTGCCCAACAAAGTCTGGGCGGAGGCGGATGACTCGAAGCCGCCCAAGGTCACGCCGGTGGAATTGTTGCCGAGAGTCCCACGTATGGCAAGGACGGTCGCGTTGTTGCCGGTCGCGCCTAGACGTTTGATAGTCACGGCTCGCGGATACGTATCGCCCTGATCAAGCGCATACATGCTGCCAGAGAGTGCAGCCAAACGCTGAGCAAACGAATGCGACACGTATCCATAGTTCGTCTGCTGCTGATTGAGCTTGTACGTCATGGAATCCTTGACCGCCATCGTGGACTCGTTGACGACGATGTGGACGTTGCTCTGATGCGCAATGCCGTTTGAGTCCTTGTACATCAGGTGGGATGTGCGCACATGCAGCTCGCCGCCCAGCTCCTCCATGACGCAACCACCCGAGGCAAAGGGCGTCCGGCTTCCTGTCGTCTTGACAACCGACTCCAGTCCCTTGGGTACGAAGGCGGTGGCAGCAGAGAGCTCCGCGGCCGCAAGGAAAGACCAGCTCTTGTTGTACTTCGAAATCCTATACACCGAGAGTTTATCGTCCTCTCCCGCGTTCGTCTGTCCCGTCACGACGAAGTTATACTTGGCGCCCGAGTAAAACCCTCCCCAGCAGAAATTGCTCGACGAGGCAAGGTCACTCGGCGCGTAGGTCGTTGACGCGATGACACGGCGAGAGTCCACACCGAGCAGCGAGGCCGAGAGGGTCTCGACGATGAGGCTGCCGTCGACAAACTCAACGCGCTCTAGGTGTCCTGAGGCGTTGGTGTGCAGATAAGAAGTGCGCGGCTTGTCACAGTTCTGCGGATTGTAGAGACGCACGTTTGCTGTGATGTTTGGCTCATAGCTGCCAGACTGGACATCCCATGAGGATACGGCACCCTCATCCCACGCGAGCGGCGTACGAGAATCTGCGTCGGGGTCATCCTCATCAAAGGGAGCCGCCAAAACCTCGAACTCCTCACCCGTGGCAGCCCCGCTATCCTGGTCGGTCCCGATCACCGCAGCGCCATCCGGGTCGGACTGCACGCTCAGTCTCGGCTCTGCCAAGGACTCGATCTCGTCGGAGTCCCCCACTACAGCGTCATCCTTCACGAGGGCTTCTTCTGGCGCGTCGTCTGACTCAAGGATGTCGTTATTGCCCTCCTCGATACCCGTTGAACCATCAGGGGAGACAACCTCGACAGCAGCATCATCCACCGTCTCGATCGCCTCGGCCAAGGCAGGTATCGGAATCAGTCCCCACACCATGGCACAAGTCACACACAGTGCCACGAGAGCTCGAGCTTTTACGAATCGGGAGTCATCGCGAGTGTTCATGGCATCCTCCGTCTATGTGTGGAATTTACATCATTATAACACATGAGCCTCACGATTGCGACGGCCCCTTTGGCTCATACTCAGTGAGCTGAAAGGGTTTGTGCTGTAACTCCGCCATCTCCGACTCAGGTCCTGCGCAGTATCATCTATGAAACAGAATCGTCATCATCTATAATACAGATTCAGTAACCAAGCCACGCATCCATAGGAAAACGCATGCAGACAGACTTGGCACGACACATCGAGGAGACCTTTTCCATCGCGCTGGAGAGAGGGTACATCCATGTGTATTACCAGCCCGTTGTGCGTTCCATCTCGCGCAAGCTCTGCAGCTTCGAGGCCCTTGCGCGTTGGATTGACCCAGAGCTTGGCTTCATTCGACCTGACCAGTTCATCCCCGTCCTCGAGCGCATGCGAGTAATCCACCTACTTGACACGCACATCATCCGTCAAGTCTGCGCGACGATTCGCGAGTCGGTGGAGAAGGGCCAGACACCAGTGCCCGTGTCTGTGAACCTCTCGCGCCTAGACTTCACGCTGTGCGATATCTTCGCCGAGGTTCGCCACGCCGCAAGCGACTACCAGATTCCGCATGACTTCCTCTACATCGAGATTACCGAAAGCCTGATGGCCGACCAGCACACAAACATGCACGAGATCATTGAGTGCTTTCGTTCGGACGGCTTCCAGATCTGGATGGACGACTTCGGCAGCGGATACTCATCACTCAACGTCCTCAAGGACTTCTCGTTCGACGAGATAAAGCTCGACATGGAGTTCCTCAGTTCCTTCGACCAACGCTCGCGCTACATCGTGGCATCTGTCATACAGATGGCCAAGCGCATCGGCATCCACACCTTAGCCGAGGGTGTAGAAACCGAGGAGCAGTTTCGCTTCCTACGCGACATCGGCTGCGAGAAGCTCCAAGGATACTTCTTTGGCTGTCCTCAGCCACTTAACGAGTCCCTGGCACACGTCGCATCTCTCGGAATTGAAATCGAGTTGCCCCGCGCGCGGGCCTATTATGACAGCATCGGCAAGGTAGACCTACTGAGTGCCGTTCCCTTCATGTCGCGTGAGGAAAAGGAGCTCGCCCTCTCGAGCGCACGTCAGCTCAACAGCATCCCCCTAGCCATCGCCGAGGCTCGCGCAGACTCCTTCAGCGTGCTCTTTTTCAACGCTGCCTTTGAGGACATCACGCAGAACATCGGCATGATCTCGGGCATCTTCGCACGGGAGATGCTACGCGAGCCTCAACCGTACTCCCTGCTCCCCAGTCGCGTGATCAACCTCATGGAGTCCACACGCTCGACCAAGGATGGTAGGATGCTCTTCGTCTCCAACGAGGAGTACTACGAGATACAGGCTAAGTGCGTCGCCCAGATGCGAGACGCCCACTGTGTGCTGTTTCGCGTGAGCAACCTTTCCAAGGCATCTGAGTCGGAGAAGACCAGCCATCTCGACGATAGCCTGCGGCAGATTTATACCCTCTATGAACGCATCACGCTCTTGGACACGCGCTCGGACACCATCATGCCCCTCTACATGGGGACACGCGAGGATCTAGTCTCCGGCCGGAGCGACATCCGCCGCATCTACAAGGAATATGCCATGCGTTGGGTCTTCCCCGAGGATAGGTCTGCGTTTCTCGAGTTCTTTGACATGGATACCATCGAGGATCGACTCGACGCACAGAGCAGTCTCAGCACTTCCGTCATACTGCGGAGTCTCGTGCGTCGCGGGCGTTATGTATGGAAGAGCTACACGATCTTGCGTCTGCGACCACAGACCTACCTCGTCCTCATCCGCAACATGCAAAACGATGTCACGGGCCTGCGCTCACGAGCAGAGGCATACGCCTTTGCGCCAAACGAGACAGAACCCACCGAGGAATACGCCTGGAGAACGCTGCTCAATTCCGGCCTGATCAACCTCTTTTGGAAGGACCTCGACCGTCGCTTCCTCGGAGCAAGCAAGGGCTTTCTCGACTATTACGAGTTCGAGTCAGAGAACGACATTCTCGGCAAGACCGACGAGGATCTCGGGTGGCACGTCCAGCCCGATCCTTACATGAACGACGAGCTGCGCGTCATCAACGAGGGGCTTACCACGCACAACGTTC
This sequence comes from uncultured Coriobacteriaceae bacterium, assembly GCA_902766445.1. Lineage (GTDB taxonomy): Bacteria > Actinomycetota > Coriobacteriia > Coriobacteriales > Atopobiaceae > RUG440. Next base: position 1,194 of record CACXDP010000095.1, on the reverse strand, counting down.
CCGGCCACTGCATGTCGCACGGCGAGAATCGCGACATCGTTGCCAGCAAGACGCCACTCTACGACCGGGGAGGTCAAATCATCGGTCTACTTGGATACTTCATAGACACGGGCTTCCTCGCCGAGAGCGATATGCGCGTAGAGGCGTCCAAACGTCACGACATGCTCACAGGGCTCCTCAACTCACGGGGCATCCACGAGGAAGCTCGTCTTTTTCGGGACATATACTATCTGCGCAACATCGACTTTGCGCGGGTTAACGTTGCCATTGACGACATGGAGTCCATCAACGCTCAGTATGGTTATGACTTTGGCGACAAGGTCATTGCCGCACTCGGACACGCCCTCATGCACTCCTTCGAAGTCACGGCATCTGTGGGTCGGATGTCAGGCCATCAATTTGCGGTCTTGTGCCAGATTCACAGCAAGGCCGATGAAATCAAGTTGCGCGAACGTGCCAAGGACATCGCCGACAGCATTCGCGAAATCGACGGCGTACCCCTCACGCTCTACGTATCGGTGGGGTCGTGCCGCTTCTCCGAAGTTGAGAATCTAGACGAGCAGACAAAGAAGGCGGAGGTACACCTTCTTGCCGACCACGATGAGCATACGAGCCTATCAAATCGGCAGTCCAAGGCGACGGAGATATTCCACCTATACGACAATCTGCCCATCTCGTACTCGGTATATCGCGTGACCACGGACGGCACCGACGCGGGCACCGACGCGACCATCTTCTACATAAACCGTTCCTTTGAGAATCGCAGCGGCCTGAAAGCAAGGGACTTGCTCGGAAAGAGCACCCGTGAACTCTTTCCCTCGATTAAGCAAGACTGGTACAACAAGGCGCGACGCGCAGCTTTCGACGGCGAGATCATTACGGGCAGGATGTATTTCGAGCCGACCGACACCACCTACTTCATGACGGCAAGCCAAGTGATCCACTCGGGATACTGCTGCTTCACCTACCAAGAACTCGACGAAATCTAAGCGGAAACCAATAGCGGAGTCCGAGCGGGAGAAAACTGCAAGAGAAGTCCCCCGCGCTTATCCACAACTACCTTGTCACTCGTCAATCGCGTCGATTTTCCTTAGCTCCTCTATCGCGTGCGCAACATCGCGTTCGATGACACCCTCCGGCGCATCGAAGCGGCTGCGCATGCTTGCCACAATCTCGGCCTCCGTCGTATCGTCG
>CACXDP010000094.1 GCA_902766445.1 uncultured Coriobacteriaceae bacterium | reverse complement strand
GGCGGCTTCTATTCCGTCATTGACGTGCGCCAACCCGAGGGTCGCGTACACGAGATGATTGCCGCGCTTCAACCAACCGTCGTGCTCACCGATGCCGAGAACGCCGACCGCGCACACGAGCTTCTGGACACGACGGACTGCCGCATCGCCCTCATCGATGACGCGCTGGCCGAGGTGGCCGACGACGCGCTGCTAGCCGCCGTGCGCGCACAGGCCATCGACTGCGACCCTCTCTATGCCAACTTTACAAGTGGTAGCACGGGCACTCCCAAGGGCTTCGTCGCACCGCACCGCTCCGTGCTCGACTGGGCGCAGGCGTTCACCTCGACCTTCGGCATCAACGAGACCGACGTCATGGGCAATCAGGCCCCCTTTGACTTCGATGCGACGAACAAGGACGTGTATTCGTCGCTGCTCACCGGTGCCACCGTGCAAATCATCCCGCGCACGTATTTCTCGAACCCGACACAGCTCATGGACTACCTCTGCGAGCGCGAGGTCACGACGCTATGCTGGGCCGTGAGCGCCATGTGCTTCGTCTCGATCATGGGCGGCTTCGACTATCGCGTGCCCACGTCTGTTCGGCGCGTGCTCTTCAGCGGCGAGGTGATGCCTCCCAAGCAGCTGCGCGTGTGGCAGCGTCACCTACCCGATGCAACCTACGTCAACCTCTACGGTCCCAGCGAAGTCACCTGCAACTGCACGTATTTCGTCGTGGAACGCGAATATGCCGACGACGAGGTCATTCCCGCGGGCAAGGCCTTCCCCAACGAGCGGGTCTTTCTGCTCGACGAACAGGATCGTGAGGTCACGGGGCCGGACGCCACGGGCGAGGTATGCGTGGCGGGCTCATGTCTCGTGATGGGCTATCTGGGAGCTCCCGAACGCACGGCCAAGGCATTCATGCAGAATCCCGCCAACACACGCTGGCTCGAGCCCATCTATCGCACGGGCGACCTGGCCCGCTACGACGAGAACGGCGACCTCGTGTACGTCTCGCGCAAGGACAACCAGATCAAGCACCTCGGCCAGCGCATCGAGCTCGGAGACATCGAGGCCGCTGCGCATGCCGTGGACGGCGTTGAGAGAGCCTGCTGTCTCTATGACGCCACTCGCAAGCGCCTCGTGCTCTGCTACGTCGGCAGCATAGAGCGGCGTGACCTCAAAGAGGCGCTGCGCGAACGACTGCCACAGTACATGGTGCCCAACAACACGCGCCAGCTCGACGAGATGCCGCTCAACAAGAACGGCAAGACCGACCGCGCTGCCCTCGCGACCCTCGCCCGTATCCGCCGCTGAACTGTCATACAAAACTGTCACGAAATGCATTACCATAAGGCGCGACGTGTCGTAGCCCAACTACCGCAAAGGAGAAGCTCATGGACATCACGCTCGACGACGTCATCGAGATGCTCGAGGACATTCAGGAGGACGTTGACTACGAGGAGTGCGTTACTCTCGTCGATGACGGCGTACTCGATTCGTTCGACATTCTGGCTATCGTGAGCGCGGCTGACGACGAGTTCGACGTCACCATTCCCGCCAAGGAAATCATCTCTGACAACTTCAACAGTGCTGAGGCCCTTTGCGCACTGCTCAACCGCCTCTCCGACGAGGACTAGCACAGCGATTGGCGCAGGCAATTGAAGCGAATACAAAGAAAGCACCCTCCCCGTGAACGAAGCGTACACGGGGAGGGCGCCTTTTGCTTGGGCCTAACGCGCTAGTGAATCCAAGGAACGAGACAGTCGTCGAGACCTGCGATAAGTGCGTCTTTGTCCATATGCCGCCCAATGAAGACGAGCTTCGTCATGCGGTCGCCGCACTCTTCGTCCCAGTCGTCCATCACCTCAGGATTGGCGGCCACGATGCGCTTGAACTCGTCTTCCGGCGCCGTGGCGATAAAGAATCCGTTCTCCTGCAAATGCACCTGCTTGCCCGCCTGCTCTAGCACATAGGCCATGTTTGGATCGTCGGCAAGCCATACCAAGCCCTTGGTGCGAATGACCGCGTCCGGCCAACCCTGCGCGCACTTCTCGAAGCTTGCGAGATTGAACGGCTTGCGGCGCTGATACACGAAGGTCGTGATGTCGTACTCGAGCACCTCGGGATCCTCATGCTCCTCGGGGTGTTCCATGGCATCGAGCCACGCCGCCGAGTTGTAGGCCTCGTTGAAGTCAAAGCGACCAGTGTTGAGCAACTCGTCGAGATTGACGCTCGCCTGCGTGGCCTCCACGATGCGGGCTTCCTTCTGTAGGCCGCGCACGATGGCCTTGAGCTCTGCAATCTGCTCGGGAGCGACGAGATCGCACTTGTTGAGAACGAGGGTGGTGCAGAACTCAATCTGCTGGATGAGCAGCGCCTCGATGTCCTCTTCGTCAATCTCGTCGGCCAGCAGGTCCTTACCTCCGGCGAACTCGTCAAACATACGGGCACAGTCCACCACGGCGATGATGTTGTCGAGCTCTACGCGCAGCCCCTGTCCCGACATCTGCTTGCAGAAGTTGTCGATGGTGAAGGCGATGGGGATGGGCTCGCAGATGCCCGAAGCCTCGATGATGATGTACTCAAACTTGCCGGACTGGGCGATGTCGGTAAGCTGGCGAGCGAGGTCATCGGCCAGCGTGCAGCAGATGCAGCCATTCGAAAGCGGCACGAGCGTGTCGGTGACCTGGCTCACGACACCGTTCTTTTCGATGAGGGCGGCATCCACGTTGACCTCACCGATGTCGTTGACGATAACGGCGGCGCGAATGCCCTGGTCGTTACCGAGGATATGGTTGAGCAGGGTCGTCTTGCCCGCACCGAGGTAGCCGGTGATGAGGGCAATCTTTACCACGCGCGGCTCTGCGGGCTTAGCGTGCCTCTTCTTGAATCCAAACATGAGATGCATCTCCTTTGTTAGTGACAAACGCACGCAGTGTAACACATACATGTGAAGAGGATATCGCCCGCTTCGGATAATCTGTCTCTGGACAATCGGCCATGCACATCCCTACTTGAGCAGATACTTCGTACGCAGGAAGACTAGTACGTCGGGCACGAAAGTCGCCAAGTCCACAAGCATCGCAAGGATAATCGCCCCTAGCCCACCATAAAGCCAATACTGTCCCCCAAATAAGATTCCAAGATCCACAAGCAAGCTCAGACCCGGATAGGCAATGGAGGCAATGGGCAGAGCTTTCTCCATACGCCCCTGCATCGCCAAGTAGTCGAAGACCGCTGCACACGCTGCCGCTATAGCCCCAAGCACACTCAGAGTATCAATCCCCGAACCAAAGAACGAAATGATTGCCATCGCCACCACTATCACGTTGACAACTAAAGCAACGCGCAAGAGCTTCCCGAGATCAGGCGTCACCTGCGACTCACTCAGCCTCGGACGCGGACCCCTCATCGGAGACGACTCTCCGCCCATCACACCTTCTATGCGATTACCGCACCCAGGGCAAAACACCGTACCGTCCTCAATCTGCGTTCCACAAACTGGGCAAAACATTCCGCACCACTCCGTTCAACTCACTTGCATACTGTTGGGATAATTCTAGTGAAGTTGTTGTATTTACACAACAGCTTGCAACACGCATCGAAAGGGGCCGCCACCGCGGGCGGCCCAACCAAACAGGAACGCTCTTGCATTCGGTCGCTAGATCACGCTCATCAAGAACATGACGATGAGAAGCCCAATCCGCAACTAGCGATGAGACTTGAGGACAAGTACGACGAGACATCCAAGCACGGCCGCAAGCGAGAATCCAAGCAGAATGCCCCAACTCCTTATCAGGTGTGACAGACTAAACTCGTACATGTCTTCCGTCTCGTGCTCATACATATCGCTGGATATCTCTTTGTCCATCTCGGGAATAGTCACCTCGATGGAGTCGAAGTGCCGCTTCTCCTCTGGCACGTGAACCTCTACCGGTTCTGGTAGACCTTCGACCTCCTGCTTGGTGTCGAACTCAGGCACCGTAATCGTCTGGTCCTCCAGCACCTTGGTCTCTTCGGGAATGTGTATCTTCTCGTTGTAGATGGCCAAATCCAGCTCGTTGAGGTTTGCAGTCGTTCCGTATGCCTCCATGGCCCACCTGCAATTCACCGCGTACGAGATGTACTCGGTCATGCCCTCAAGCTCGAACACCAACCCCGAGAAGAGAATCTGCGGCATGATGAGCAACGGCGCCATCGCAATGGCACGATCCGGGTTTTTGAAGAGCGACGACACGAACAGACCTAGGCACATGGCCGACCCCATGACACAGAAGGTCGATAGGAACATCTCCACCGGTGCCGATATCAGTGAGCTCGCAGGAACGCTCGTGATCAGCATGAAGGTCACGATGAGGAGCAAGGATTGCAGCAGACAGATCGCCCCCAGCACCACCACCTTGGACGCAACATATGATCCCAGCCTCAGGCCACCCCCGCACTCTCGCACAAAGATGGTGCGCTCCTTGCAAATCTCTTGGATAGCATCCAGTATCCCCACCCAAAAGGCAGCACACGACAACGCAAAGAGACATGACTTCGTGTCCTCAAAGACAGCGAAGCAATCGGCTCCCGCCACCAGACTGATGAGCGCCGCCAGCAGCGGAGCCTGCAACAATAGCAGCGCCAACCGCGATCGATCGCCGGCAATGAGCCTGATGTATCGAGACGACAGCGTAGCGAACTGGCTCATGAATCCAGGCACACGATGACGCTGAGCCTCCTTGGACTGCCGTGAGTCTCCCGCGCCGCCAGTCACGCCAACCATACGGTCATCGGACGACTCCTGCTTCCATTTCCGCTCCCACTTCGCCGGTTCACCATCGCCATCGATGAGGTTGTACACATCGACGAAGTCATCAACCCCAAAGAATGCAGGCAGCCGACCGGGATCGCCCGCATAGCACAGCTTGCCACCCGCGCCTAAGAACACGACTTTGTCGCACAGCTGCAGGTTGAGCGTCGTGTGCGTCACCAAGATGATGGTGCGCCCCTCGTGCGCCATGTCGGCCAGCTGTTGCATGAGGTCTCGCTCTGTACCGGGATCAAGCCCCGAGGTTGGCTCGTCCAAGAACAGCAGGCGTGGGTCTGCCAAGAGCTCCACCGCGATAGACGCGCGCTTCTTCTGCCCGCCCGAAAGCTTCTCGATGAGGTTGTTCGCCCTATTGTCTAACTCGAGGTTTCTGAGGACTCGATCAACCCGATCCTCGCGCTCTGACTTAGTCGTGTCGGGTTGCATTCGAAGCTTGGCGGCATAGAGCAACATGTCGCGCAGGCGAAGGCCTTCGTAGACGATATCCTGCTGAGGGACGTATCCAATCGAGCTCTTGAGCATGCCGTAGTTGGCATACAGGTCGGTACCATCTACTGTCACGGTACCCTCATCCGCAGGCTCTGTGCCGTTGAGCTCGTTGAGCAGGGTGGACTTGCCGCAGCCTGAGCCTCCCACGATGGCGACGAACTCCCCTCGCTTGATGCGCAATGAGATGTGGTCCGTCGTGATGAACGCATCCCCTCCTTTACCACGCCTGCGCACTAGGCTCTCTGCCACTACCTCGACGCCTTGCCGTTCCTTCATCAGAAGCAGGCAGACATCCGAGAACACCATGCGCGTATTGCCGAGCATGACCAAGGATCCTGCGACAAGCGGCATGGTACCTTGGATGTACGATCCGTTCACGCGTGTGCCATTCGAGCTCCCCAAGTCAGTGATTGACCAAGTGTCCGACCCGTCGCGTATCAAGTTGGCATGATAAGCCGATACGGCAGGATCATCCAACACTAGTTCGTTGCCGGACACACGTCCGATACTGAGCGCAGCACGATCTGCAAGGTCTACAACACCCCAGCTCCGTCCCACTTCACCCACAATCATGATGGTACGTCGCTCCCCCACCCGAGGAATTCCCACCGTCACGATGTCGCCAGACACCAAGGGAATGCGACTCTGCTTCGAGCCGTTGTAGTACAGACCGTTCGTGGAGTCGTTGTCCACCACGTAGAGCTTGCCGTCTCGGACCTCGAACATACCGTGATAGCCCGAGACCGTCCCGGAGGGTGGAGCGACCACAATCTGATTGTCCGCTCGGCGACCAAAGGTTACGGTAGCGTCCTGTCCCATCGATATCGTCGTCTCGGCCAGTATTTGGTTCCCCTCGACGAAAACGACCGACACAGCATATGGGCCGTTGTTCTCGACTCGCTGTCCGCATACAGGACACTTCTTGGCATTTGTAGGTACCTCGTTTCCACATGCAGTGCAATACATATAAATCACTCCGTTCCATTCAATAGGGATTTAATCGTGGGACTTCTATACGAATTGTTGTGTTAACCAACACTTCTGACCAAGACCATCGGAGCAACTCCTTCTTCCGCCTTAAACTGAATGACCCCGAAGAGATGCTTCTCGTCGGGGCCATCCACCTTGGAGTTACACCAAGTTTCTGAATTCTTTGTCTAGTTCACTTGATAATTGGCAGCCAGTTCTTCGTCAAGCGCGAAACGTTGCGCGAAATAGAAATACAACGAATCACTCTAGGGCCACTCTTCCCTGATCGTTATAGCATGCTTCTGCCATCAAGTTTCCATTTGTGTCACAGAAGCCAATGTAGAGGGTAATACCGTCTATGCCACACTCACTTTCTATTCCATATATAGAATCTGCCATCTTCCGTCCATCGATAGTCTGAGTCACAAACTGTGTGAATAGCTTTTGTGTATCGATTGTTTCACCGGTGAGTACATATGCCAATAAATCGGCTCCAAGACTCTCCTCCGTATAGCTGCAGTATGCCAAATACTGTATTTGATTATCAACGACTCGCACACTAACTTTGCTAGGAATACCTGCTTTGCTTAAATCATTCGCTAATTGATTTTCCATTTCTTGCAGCGTTGCTTCGTAGTTTGGGTCTTGGTGCACCGCCTCCTCTAACGTTCTTGGTTTAGAACTACAGCCAAAACACGACAACACCGATACGCTCAAAGCAATTGCGAGAGTGATAGGTATAATCAACCGATGCTTTTTCCCGCCCTTTCCTGTGGAAACCATTACTCCTCCTTGTATAGATCGCTCCTTCCCTTACCCACTGCACTTAGTCTCACACCGCATGCAAGACATTCGTAGCGCAACATGCTGTGCTACAAGGACTTACTCTTCATGTCACATCCCCTAATGACTAGACATCCAAACCTTTGATGTTAAGCACATCCAACAAATCGCAATCAATAACAAAGTTCCCGCCAAATTGATCCCCGTTGCTATATTCCTCTTCGCTCAACGTGGATTCTAGGTATGTCTTCCATGCCTCTGCATTGCCGGCTGCCATGCCATCCACCAATAGGTGGTTGTAGAACGTAGATTCGTCGTAATACGCCTTGGCGTTTACATCGTACGGAAGAATAGTCGTCTCAAGCAGATAGTAGTTTCCCGATCCTTGGTCCGTTTCCACAGCACATTGCGCATGTCCTGGAGTAATGATGAGCATGGGGTGCATGCCTGCCTTCTGCAGGCAGCTCGCCATAAGGAGAGCCGTCTCCACACAGAGACCATGCTGTTTGTTTACGACGGCATCGGGAGTCAAGATGCTCTGCCCGTTGGAAAGGGTATAGGCATCCGACTGGTACACCACGCCCGCGTCAGATATAGCCTCTTGAATTGCCGCTGCCTGAAGCATGGTGTAGGCTAGCTGCTCATCTCCGAACTGATATCCTGCCAAGGATCGATTTACCCACGCCTTCATGTACTCACCGGCTCGGCGATTGACTGTGTCTACCTCATCACAGTCTGGGCGCATCCATGCGAGCAGGTTGAACGCCGACGTGCTTCCGAACTCATCGTTGGCCCAATCAAATGCATAGATGCTGCGTATCTCCGTCGCATAGCTCTTTTTGAAGATCTGTTTGCCATTGCCGTCAGCAATCTTGATCTCGATTTGGGACTTCTTGCCCTTCTCTAGGTCCTTTCGACTCTTCTCGGGCAGCACCTCGGGCTTTATGCGGTAGTAGTTAACACCCTGTCCGAGCGTTTCCGTTTGTTCCCACTTTTGCGTAAAGCCCGGAATCTCCACGGATATGGTGACTTCTACACCCTCCAAAGGACTCGTCACCATAAGATTGGCAATGGAATCCATGGAAGGATAGAGGTTAGGAGAGATGCTCTCCTCAGTCGTTGCGACACACTGGAGTTTGTCCGCGCTCTTTCCGAGTAGAACGGCCTCGGATTCCTTTGCCTGAGCATTCACAACTGCATCATAAGTATCTACATACCCATTCACCGAATTACCGCACCAAGCGTAGAGTTCTTCGCCGCTATAGCTCCCCAGATACTGGATGCCCGCGCCCGTATCCATGCCCACTTGCGCAGTATGCAAGTATGTGAGCGCGCTCTTCATCGGTCCCACGAAGCCCCTATTCATGCTCTCGCGGAACTCTTTGAAGTAGCTCGGACCCTCTATCTTTTCCAAGCTTTTGCCAAACCCTTCGATCGCTTTCCACATATCCTCGATGCTCGCGTTCTCTTCTAGGCTAAATGACGAGTTCATTGCCTCATAGAGCTCGCAGATAGCCTGTAGATCCTTGTATGTGTTTTGAATCGCGTGATAGTATTGCTCAAGTTGCGCCTTCTCACCCTGCTGGGAAGATTGTGTATAGGCAGCTTCTAAGATGGCCAAATCCTGATCCAGCATCGAGTAGGTTTCTTTGGGGTTCTCTAATAGCACCGTCGACTCTTTTTCATAGTTTTCGTCATACATGATACGGGCAATGACTGCCGCATTCTCTCGCGCCTCGTCCACAGTTGTAACTTTCGTAGCCGACCCGAAGGAAGAGACCGAAGCGGCACTTGTTGTTTGTGTCTTTGCCACACTCTGCTGCAGTGGATTCGCAAGCGCCGCGCCAGAACTCGCGACAAGACTCCACATGAGGCCCGCCACCACGCATACTTTGACGAACACCGACGATTTTATCGTGCGTGGCGCCCAATGGTTACCGGGCTTGGTTCTTGCATCTGTCATGTTAGCCTCCATCTATTCGCCCCCAACACCAACTGCAGATAGCTTCCCACCTAGCTCGCGTGTTTCGTTGCGCAACATTTCGTACTAGCTCATGCACCCGCCCAATCAGGTCACGAATCCTCCAGGCATATCGTCGAGAAACGCGTCCTCCCCCTCGCTTTCTCGCAAGGGGGAGGACGCATTAACCAGTCGTCAGCCTATGTCTACTTGCCCTTCGTCATTATAGAGCGCCCGCCAGATCCACTCACCTTTTCGATTGCACACCATGAAATAATATTCAATGCCATCAATGCCAGTATCCCGTTCAGCTTCATATATGGCATTGGAAAAGCTGCGGGCGTCATACCCGAAATATCCTTCTTCCATGATCCCCGCAGCCCGTATTTCGTCGTCGGACGCATCGAGATATGCAAAACACTGTACTTCGTTCTTATCAATACGCGCTGTCGCTTTGCAATCAAGCCCCGTGGCGTCGCTTACATCTTGAGCAAAGCCATTTGCCATCTCATCAAGCTCATCTTCTGTGAAATACTCTTCGAGCGTCATAGAGTCTGCAATCTTCTCCGTAGCTTCAACATTATTTCTCTTTGACCTTTCAGCATCCTTCAACGCTTTCCCTCCCACCCTACATAGCACCATAATTATTATCAAGATCACAATAAAGACAGTCTTCTTTTTCCGTGCCTTGCTCTTGTTCGCGTCTGACATCTTTCCTCCTCACGTAGACTTACGTCCCTTACCGGCTGCAGATAGCATCACACCTGCCAGACGTTTTTTGTTGCGCAACATGCAGTGCTACATCAGCTCGTGCACACGCTCGCCCAAGCCGCGAATCCTCACAAGCGCGTCGTCAAGTTGCGCTACCAGGTCACTCACGCGCACGTCCTCATCTTGAAGCACGCTTTGTGCATTGCTGACGGCGGCCTTCGACCTCTCGATCCGAGTCTCATAGCTTTCGTCGAGCAACTGAACGGCTTCAGCCGACATGTGGGCATATACCTCATCCACTCCCTTGAGAACGCTTTGCTCGACTTCCGCGTAGCTCGCTAGCAGTGGGCGTAAGATATCGTCCTGTCGCTTATTGAGCTGGTGCTCACGGAAGAGTCCTCCTATGGCGTCACCTATAAGCACCAGTCCGCTCAAAGCACCGCTCGACACCGTATTCGCATAGTCCAGAACCGTAGTAGCTGTGGAAGCAGAACTCCAACTTACGTCGGCAATATTGAGGTTAACGGTCGCATCGACTCCCTCCATCACCGCACTACCAAATTCGCCGACCAAGTCATGTGTGTACTTGGCGGTTGCATCCGCAATCCGACGGGAGTGTGCCTGCGTGCAGACATCGATACCCTCGCGTATCTTGTCGGTGAGATAGAACTGCAGAAAACGCTGTACCTCCCGTGTGTTCGCCCGATTGCGTTGACCCGCCAATTCGTCGCGAATCCTGTCGAGGTATTGTTGCATCCACGTCCGAGCTTCCAGGCGCATCGTGTCCGTGTCGCTCGCCAAGTCTGACTTCTCTCGCGCAAGACGCTGCGAGAGGTCGTCATCAAGCTCCTGCATGCGATCGTTCATCGCGCCAAGTCTGTCCACTCCCTGAAGGAGCGCCTCCCTGCTCAGCAAGAGCTGAGCTTCCCAGTCTGCCAAGAGCTGGTTGGCGAGTGCAAGCCCACGCTCGGCCCGTATGACATCGCGCTGGAACAGTACGTCCTCGTCGAGTGCCGCACGGAAACGCTCAAATCCTTGCTCGATGCACTCGGAGCGCTCGGGATTTGGTCTCCGCTGCTCCAGGAGCCTGCATAGCTCGTCGAGCGCGGATACGGGGAACACGTACAGCTTGTCAGACACGTCAGCAGCTCGCTCGCGTAAGAGATTGCACACGCGGTCCTCGTCCTCTTGCGACTCCATGGCATCGGTCATGTTCATCGCCACGAGGATGCGCGAGAAGCTCTGAGGAAGCACTGCCGTCGCCAAGAAGTTACGTTCATCGAGCGAGAGCGGCGAGAGCGCCGACACAACAAAAACTATTGCGTCCGCCTTGACCAAGTACGAGGCTACGCGCTCATCGAAATCGACCATGATGTCGCCCAAGCCGGGCGTGTCCACTATGGTAAGCCCCTTGAGGATATCGTTTGGAAAGCCGATCTCCACGTGGTCGATTGCATCCGGAAGCTGTGCCATGAGGTCTTCCATCTTTCCACGCGAAAGCTCCATCGCATCAAGACTCACACGTCGATGGTTGGCTAGCACGGCTTCGACACGCAGCTCGTCGGCATAGCGAATATGGTTAAACGTTACCGTCTCGGGCGTGACGGCTGTCGGCACCACTTCTTGCCCGAGCAACGCGTTGACCAGCGTGGATTTGCCGCGCTTGAAGTCTCCCACTACCATCAGCCGAAAGTCGCCGCTTAGGCGCTTGCGTGCGGTTGCCTCGCTCTGGCGCAAGCGGCCAAGCGTTTCACCACCTACGAGCCGCTCGATGGTGCGATCGGATCGAATGCTCACGAGCTCATCAAACACCGTTGTGATTTCAGAGGCGACACCTTCGTAATCCAGCGTGATTGACCTGGTCACATCGTTCATCGCCCACCACCTCGTTCCTTGCTCTTTTTGATATTGATGTATCGCTTGCACCGTTCGTCGAGCTCAGTCTTCGACAGGAGGTTCATGTTGGTCGTGCGCCACTCAGGCCGCCAACCATAGAGCACCTCACTGTTTGCAAACTCGTGCTCCGCGATGATGCGACGAGCACTAGTGGGATGAGTGCTCCTAGCCTCAAGGAAGCGTATAGGTGTCTCGCGCAGCGTATCGTACTGACGCAGAATCGCCTGAACATCATAGGCATTCTCGCCCAGCACTCCACCGCTCATGAGCTTGGCCTGCAGCGTGTAGTTGTCATCGATGCTATCGGAGCAAATCATCCCCGCTCGGTCGGCCGTCACTTCGGCGGCTCGGCTCCACGAATCAAGCGCCAGCTGAAAAGGTATCGATGCGAGGGATGCAAGCGCGCCTACCCCCGGCAAAGTCGACCCGGCGTCCGCAAGGAGTTCGATGAGACAGGTGTACAACGTATGGTTGTTGTGGATGTGCCCGCACTCGTGGCCGATGCACGCCTTGAGCTCCCCAGGTGTCGCCCGTTCCAACATACCCGTCGTAATCGTTATGAGCGGAGCGTCGTCTTCGATTGCATACGCACCCGCATTCATGGAAGTATTGTTCTCTATGAATACCTCGGGAACACCAATGCCAAGCCTGCGCGCGCAATCGACTGCTATCTGGTAGACTTCCGGCATTTGCGTAGGCCCCACCTTGAGGTAATTCATGTTTATCTGCTGTTTCACGCGTGGGAGATAAGTGCTCATTACAGCACGCGCAAGCTGCTTAAATCCCGGCATGGCGTTCAGTTTCTGCCGGAGGTTGCAGTCGAGAGCAAAGGCGTAGTCTGGGACACCACCCACGAGGTGTGCATCAGAACTCGAACGGCGCGACCGCACGTACGTGTCCCATCCCACGTTGATAGATGCCGTAGGGTTTGAGCCATTTGCATCATGCATGCCGTACCTCCTTCATTCGCATTCCGACCTTAGTTGGACAACACGCGCGTGAGATCTGACTCGAGCTCGTTGGATCGATCCAAGATGGAAGCAGTCTTCTCGGCAAGCTCTGCCAAACGATGACTCTCGTGCTCGCGCGTGGCCTGCGTACTCGCAAGCTCCATCTTCAGCTCGTCAAGCTGGTTCTGGGTATTCTCGAGGACGGTCTCCGTCTCACTCACCACGCTTAGCTTCAGTGCATCGAAGGTGTCGTTTACTTGGTTGCGAATCTGAGCGGTGTAGTCGTTCTCTGCCCTCATCTGCTCGATTTGCCCGTGCACAGCCTCCTTGTACTGTGCCTTGAACTTGCTGATTTGTGGGCTCTTGAAGACAGCATTCACTGCACTGCGGCTGAGCTTCGTTCCCACAGCGCCCGACAGAAGGATGAGGGGCAACACCGGCATCGACCCAAGACCGATAGCGATCGCAAGAGATACAGATCCGATTAGTGTCCCCGTCGTTGCCACAAAGCCCACGCCTCCCCCCAAAAGCGCACCTTTCCAGCCAGCAGCCTGATAGCCCGAGTATGCCGTCCCAATCGCAGAGCCAAACATTCCAATTCCAGCTGTGAGCACGCTGCCCGCCATGGTCGCTATGGCCGCACCATCAACTTTATCCTTGTCGGCAGAGGTAAAGCTGTCTTGTATGCCGCCTATACAGTTAAGGAAGGACTCCTCAAAACCACCAAGCCGCTCCGCCTCATCAGCCACCGCACTGCTTAGGGCATGCTGTACGCGCTCGGCAAAGAGCTGCGACTCGTTCTGCATGGCGTTAGCAACCGCCTTGCCCAGTCCCTCTTGGGTACTCTCGCTCTTCATCTCCTTGACGCTGTTGATGGGATACGCGTCCACAGCCTCATCTGCCGCAGCCTCCAGCGATTTCCAGAAGCCGTCAATCTGCGGCGTCAGCTCCTCATACGCAGCATCTGCCGCGGCAGAAATGCGTTGCATCTCCTCCGCACGCTCGGCGCGTATCTCCTCCATGCGCTGCATGGCCTCGGCATACTTGGCGTCAAACTCCTCCTGATCCATACCTATGGTCGCCGTACGTAGCTCGATGGCCCTGAGAATCTCGGCAGAGCTGTTCTTTGCCCGGCTCACCGGAGCGGAAAGCTGCAACGCGCCTCGGTCGCGCGCGAGGAAGTCCATGAGTCCCTCCTCGAACTGCGGAAAGAGGCTCTCTTGCAGCATCGCCTCGTCTCCCCTCATCTTTGCGCGAAGCGCATTGCGAGCGGAGACGGGGAAGATCTTTATGCTTCCCAGCTTGCGCTGGTACGTCTGGAACTCTGGGGAGTCCTCACCATAGACGCTTCTCGCCTTGTTGAGCACCGATTCGGTGATGCGCCGCCTAAAGAGCTCGAGCAGCTTTTCCTGCTCCTCCTCGTCGTAGCGGTCTATGCCCGTCACCACAAACATCACGCGTCCCAAGTCCGACGCCATGATCTTTTGCTCCAGGAACTCGCGTTCCGACTCCGAGAAGGGCGAGCCGCACATCATGACCATGATGGCCGCGTCGGCCTCAGGGAGCACCGAGAGCGTGACCTCCGTCATGGCAGCATCATCGTTGAGACCCGGGGTATCGATTATGGTCACACCATTCTTGCAGAAGCTGATGGGGTAATACACCGTGGCGCTCTTGACATTGGCGGCACGCCGTTCGCTTTCGGGCGTGAGCTTCGTCACGTAGTCCTCAAGCTCCTCGACGGGAACGTCCTGCGTACGTCCGTCTCGGTACTCGATGGTGGCATGCGGGTCGATACCGTAGGTCACGCGGTTGAGGGTAGCTGAGCACGGAAGTACGTCGGCAGGCAGAATGCTCTGCTCTAGTAGGGCGTTGATGAGCGTAGACTTGCCACGCTTGAACTCGCCAACGATGGCAACGTTGAACATGTCCTCCGACAGGCGCTGCAGCACCTTGTCAATGCCCTCCACGCTGGGGTCGAGCTTCAGCTCCACGCACATGTCGCGCAGGCTATGCAAGTCCGTGGTTACGTTCATCACCGTTTGTTTGTAGTTGTTGATGCTTGATCTGGCGCTCACCGGAATTCCTTTCTACGTACTGTCACTTTCCTTTAATCCAAGCTGTCTATGAGCTCGTTTACCGCACATATGATCTCGGTCGCTGCGGCCTGCACATCCGCTTCCTCCTCTCGTGCAGCTTGCAGCCTCTGTTCGGCAATACGCCGTATGCCACCCTCATGCTCCTGCGCCCACTCGCAGAGCATCTTCGCGTGGGATACAAGCCGACCTAGGTATGCCGCTCTCACCTGATTGCAGGCGGACGCGAAATCCTTCTGGAGCTTTTCCACGCTTCTGGCCGCCTCCTTGTGCACGTGCGCTATGGGGTTCGTGCGCGCGAGCTCGTAGTCGCTCATGGCAGCAAAGGGGTCATGCCAGTCGAGGGTCACGGAGGTCAAGGCATTCGACGCCGAGGTACGGGGTATTTGCAGAATCTGCTCGTCATCCGCCATAAGCAACCTGCCCGGTATGGTGGAAATGCTCGCCGTCATGGTCTCCTCGCTTCGCAAGACCACATTCTCGACCTCCCCATAGAGCCTCCCGAGCGTCCGTTCGGTCTGCTCAATGCTGGCTGGTACGACTTGCACCCGCGCGGCATCGCCTCGTGCCAAGGCGTTGCGCAACGCCAAGGGATTGAGAACACGCAGCATGGATAGCTGCTCTATATAGCACTGTGCGATGGTTGTCGTCAGGCCCTGAATCTCGCCCACGATCCGCTTCTCGTGCTCGTACACGTCCGCAAAGAATCTGTTGAGCTGTCTGCGCATGGTCTGTGGGTAGTTTTCCATCCGCACAAGCGCCTCATCGATGGCCTCGGCCTCCTGCGTCAACATCTCCAGACGCCGTTCGCCAACGCTCCTGATGAGAGAGACCCCCCGGTCGATTTCCTTGCGCACCTTGTTGGCCGTGGCGATGGTTTGCCGAGAAGTGAGGGTCGTAAGAAGCTGATTTCTGAACTCGTCCATGCGGCTCGACGCCAAAAGCTCTGCGTTGCCCGTTGCATAGGCGTCCAGCGCCTGCTTGGCAGACACGGCGCACAAGTTGAGGTCATCAAGCATCTCATGCGCGCGTGTCAATGCCGTAGGGTCATCCTTGAGTCGCTCAAAGGTGAGCATTTGTATGCGTTGCCGTATGCCTCCATGCCCGTACATGAACCTCTTGTAGTTGTAGTCAAAGCCCTCTTCGCCCAGCATGTCGATGAACGTCACCACAAACATGATGTGGTCAATGTCTTCGTTCCGAATGAGTTGACAGACGAACTCCTGCTCGGTCTGGCTATAGGGAAAGCGAGCGTGTATGGGCACGAGCACCATGTCAGCCTTCTCCACCATCTGGATGGCGATCTGGGTCATGCGCTTGTCATCGTTAAGTCCCGGAGTGTCGTATATCTCTATGTGATTCTGCGTGAGAGGGGCTGGGTGTCCTATGACCACCTCGACTATGGACGTCGCGTCCGCACCGTCATCCAGGCCCTGCTTGGTGACGTATGCCGAGAGCTCATCGATGGGAACCTGCACCGTCGTGCCATCCACATACGTGACCGTCACCTGGGGTCTGGTAGCAAACACGATGCGGTTGAGGGTCGCCGTCGTAGGCTCGACGTCCGCAGGGAGGATAGGACTACCCAGGAGGGCGTTGATAAGAGATGACTTGCCGCGCTTGAACTCGCCCATGACGGCAAGTACATACGTCTTGCTTGCGATGAGCGCCGTTATGTCCTTGAGCGCTTCGCATTCCGAAGTATTGGCACAACCGGAACGCATGAGAAGCTCTTGCATGCGCACAACGCTCTCGTAAAGGCCGTAATCTATGCTTGTATGATTCGCCATGGGCTACGCAACTTACTGATCGAGCGGTGCACCGCAGTGGAGGCAGAAGAGGTCTTCACTCGTGCGAGAGTATCCGCAATGAGGACAGGTAGCTGCCGATTCCGGCTGGGCGAGTTCCGGAGACGAGTCCGACGTCCGGACTTCCGCGATGGGGAATCCACAGTGAACGCAGAACCTTGCTTCGCGATTGAGCGGCTTGCCGCACGACGGGCACACGACCGTCTGCTGGTCTAGCTCGCTGATCCCGAGTTCGTTGCGCAGCTGTTCGCGCTCCAAATCAGCCTGCGCTATCTGGTCATACAGCGACTCCCTACCGGCACGAAACCTCTCGTCTTCGCGCGTCTCGTAGTAGAGACTTGCCCCAAGCTCGGCAGCCAACTCCTTGCGATGTCGATCAAGCTCGCGCAGCCTCAGTTGGTGCTGTATTCGCTGACCCGTGTCCGCAAGCCGCTTTGTCCCAAGCTTGTCCACTCCAGCCCCCGCCAAGATGTCATCTAGCATGCTCATATTCCGCTCCTTATGCCCTGGAATCGACAACGGACAACACCGAAGGCCTAGTCTTTGTAGACGACGAACCTGTCCTGGCTGTGATTACGACCGTATCCGTCGACCTGCGCCGACGCCGAGTCCTTCCCCTCAAAGGTGACGTCGATGGTTACGGTGCTCTCCTCGCCATACTCGCTTACGTTTTTGACAAGGGAGAGTTTTCTGTCCTTAAGCAACACCTCTTGGTCCTTGAACTCAAGGTATACGTCGTCGGGGCTCGACTCTATGGCCGGATATTTAGAGTCGTGGTTGTGATAGCAAACCTTGAGGTCCAGCTTCATACGATTGTGCTTGTCTACCGAATGAATCGTCAGGACGATTGGCTTCTCCTTGGCCCCACTGCAGCCACCATAATAGTTTTCGCTCAGCGTTCCCGTCCACGTGCCTACAAGCGAGTTCTCGGTGTCAGCACCATCTGCATCTGCATCCGCATCCGTCGATTCATCCTTGGCATTCGCGTCGTCCGTATCCGTTTCGTCACCCTTGCTGTCTTTGTCTTTCGCATCATCCGTTACGGAGGGCTCGGTACTCGCCTCGTCGGAGTCGGCATCCTTTCGACCGCTTGGCCTTGCGATGCCCAATGTGGTCTCGTCCTCGTCACGGTCGGACTTTGCCAAAGGCTCTAGGGCCGTTTCCGTCGACTGCATCCATGGCAGCACGATCTTCCCCGACATGATGGCCCATGTCAGGGCGCCACCGCCACCAGCCGCCAGCAACACGAGGATGAGGACCAGGATGACTTTCCCCTTTCCTTTCTTCCTTGGTTGCTGAGTGGGAGGCATTGGTTGCATGGAAGACGTGCTTAGCGGCGTATCGAAAGAACCGCGGTCTCTACCCAGCTCATCGTACTTTGTGGTTGGCTCTGGAGTGTAAGTAGACACAGGCGTCGAACTTGCGCCGCGCGAGGGCGTATACGCAGCGTTGGAAGAAGGAGTGATCTTGGGCGCTACACCCCCATCGAGCTTGGCGCCGCAATTGCTGCAGAACGCGCCTGCGCCCGTAACCGGCGTACCGCAGTTCGGACAGGCCTTTGTGTCGCTTATCGGAACGGTGCGAAACGTATCCGTCGACTTTGACTGACCCTTCTTGTCACCAAACGAATCCCTGCTCATTCTTGCTCCTCATTTCGTGGTTCCACATCCTCCATGCGCGCATGCGCGCATGCGGTTCTTGGCGATAGCTTCGCATTTACTGGACTATACTTGTTGCGCAATGTTGTATATAGTCCGTTGACTGTTAGGATACATCATGATTTTCCATCGCGCTAGGCCGACTTCAGTTCTCTACGACGACCTCCGTACCTACGGAGGCATCACCAACAAAGAGGCCGCATCCGTTCTGCTCTCGGCACGCATAATGGCGGGAGGCAAGTCGCCGCGCGATCGCATAGTAGAGAGTCGCACATACCTCTCTCGCAAGGTGGTCAACGTTGCGCCAGGGGATATAAACCCCGCCATGTACGGGGACTTCTACGCAAGCACCCAGAGCCTATACGCGCGAGTCCGCAATCACGTCGGCGGAAGGGGATCCATGGACATGGTGTTAAAGCATTATGCCGGGCCCGCAACAGACGCCATGGAGGCTGCGCTACGTGCTCACGGCATCGAGAGCCAGGTATATCGCAACGAGGTGGAGAGGCTCCTTCGCGTGCACGTACTATCCGAACAAGACCGTCCGCTGCTCTTGTTCATGCTTTTTTGTATCACGGGATGCCTCGCAGACACGAGCAGGGCGGTACGAATGGTGGAGGAGTTCGCAAAACACAGGTTCGCACGGGACCTCACCACCATCTCCACCCTCACGGAATCCAATGGCGAGACTGAACCGGTTTCGCTTGCTCTCCTGCGCGTGCGCGATGGAGTTGCGCAGCCTCCTTTCATCCCGCTCAGCCCTCAGGGCAACGTAATCGGCGCCCATGCCGCGGGGCCAGGCGCAATCTCCAATGTGGAGCCTGACGTGTCACGCTCCCATCTGCATATATGGTGCGAGGACGGACGCTGGCTCTGCGAGGGCATGGATTCCACCAACGGAACGTTTCTCATCTCGGGCGCCGACGGCAGCGTGCTGTGTGTCGAGCCCCCACGCAAAGAGAGGTCACCCAAAGCCCTGTACCCACCCATGGAATTCCACGCAGGAGACACACTCTGCTGCGGAGCAAACACCCAGTTCTTCGTAACGAGGATATACACCCACCAAACGAGTTAGGAACCATGAATGACACAGAGACTCTTGCATGGACCAGCCAGTGTTATACGTCTGGATCATCTACGCGTGCCAGGACAACTCGACGCGATGGAGCAATCGGATGCCGCGCGCAGGGTGCAGACACTCCTCAGCATAGATCCCCGCGGCTCCAAGGCGGGTGGCACGGGCGTCATCACAAAAGTGGCCAACTGCGTAGGAGAAGTCATGTGCCTCAAGAGCCTCAGGACCGATCATGGGCTGCACGAGTCCGCGCAGGAACGCAAGCATTTCTTTGAGGTACGCACAGTAGCGCTAGAGAACGAGTATCGGTGCCAGACATCGCTCCTCGATATTCCGGGCGTGCCACAGACGTATGCGTTCGGATACTTTGAGGGAGGACCGGTCATGCTCATGGAATGGGTGCGGGGCGTGCCCTTGCACGAACTCGTTTCAGGTTCCATTTACGCCGGCAGCCTGAGCAGCCAAACCTGCGCGTTCATCGGTGCGTCCGTTACTGGCATCTTGCTTGCCGCGCGACAGCGCAATCCAGGCTTCGTACACCGCGATTTGTCAGGCCTCAATATCATGCTACGCACCAGACGGGCAAACGTCTTAAGTCAGTTAGCGACGTACGATTTCGACGTGATTCTCATCGACTTCGGCAGTGCGACATCCTCATTCGACCTATCTCCTCGCAACGGCATTGTACTTGACGCGCGCTACGCAACGCCGGAGTACGGCCCACCCGAGATGCTGGTTCCGAGCGAAGAGGCCGTAACCCTCAGGCGTTCCGAACGCATAGATGTCTACGAACTTTGTGGCGTGCTGTACGAGATGTACACTCGCCACACCCCCTACCAAATCGGCGAGACGCGTCCGGATTCGGTAGCCGAACACAAGATGAAGCATCGACCTTTCCAGATACACGAACTCAAGAAGAACGCGGATAGACGCCTTGTCGAGCTCATCATGCAAGGCCTCGTCCCGCACCAAGACCAGCGCCCCTCCTTACAGGAACTAGACGACGCGCTTGTAGACATATGTCGCTCGTTCGATAAAGACGCCACACAGAGGATGCTCAAGAGACGAGAAGCCTAGCTGGCTCACTCCTTGGGCAGCCCTCAGCCCTTGGCAGCGCATGCCAAACTTCCGCATCAACTCTTTGTCCCCAGATTGTCTCATGAGTTGACTATTGCGGTTAGAGCCATTGGTTACGCATCCATGGCGGCCCCTACACCATACGCTGGACCACCGTCGACCCCGCCCGGCGGCACCCTCCATGGCCGACAACCCCATGACGGCGAGGGCGGCCAAGGCGCGTCGCCACGACCTGCAAGCCGGGGTCCGCCACCACGCCCGCCGGCAACGTCGCCGTCAGCTCCGCCAGGGGCGCCGTGACCTACGCCAACGTGACGGCGAGCAACCGCGGCGCGAGCAAGTCCAAGGTCGACAGGGCGACCGGCAGGGTCACGATACCCAAGGCGACCAGGGCCGCCAACTACACCATGAAGATCAAGGTCACCGCCGCGGGCGGCCCCAACTACAAGGCCAAGAGCCAGGTCGTGACCTGCAAGATAACCGTGAAGTGACCCGCAACCCACAGCGGGTTACTGGCCACCACCTTGCAGCACGGAGGTAGCCCCTCAGTTGCAAAGAGCGAGTGACAAGGGATGCATCCCCAGTGGCCAGCCAAAAGTTGCGCAACAAATCGCAACCGGCTGGCCACACACTTCGATCGAGGCGTTGGCGAACAAGGCAAATGCGGGTACAGCAGATACACGGAACGAAGGAGGAAACCATGGACAACAAACACAGGGGGAAAGAAGCGAAGAACAGGGGCGGCAAATTCACCTGGAAAGGGCTCGTCGCCTGCATGCTGGCGCTGGCGATGGTGTCATGCCTCATCCCCACTCAGACGCTGGCGGAGGCCATAGAGGAGGCGGGCGAAGTCGTCGCTGTCGAGGTGCAGGGCAAAGACGGTACAGCGATGAATGGCTCTTCGGAGGAGGGGTCCGCGATCAACGGGACGGATGTCGCTGTTGAGGCCGACCTGCCCGAAGAGACCCCAATCGACGAAGAGCCAGTCGAGGAGCCCGCACCCATACCGGACGAAGAGGTCCTGCCCGAGGAGACGGTCGAAGCCGTCGAGGAGGACGTCGCAATTGAGGAGGCCCAAGCCGACGAGGAGAAGGAGCCCTCCAAGAAGGAAGGCACCGAGGCCGAGGGGGCAGGCGACGAAGACGCGCTCTGGACACAATCGGCCGTCGCGTCCAACCCACGCGTTGTCGCCGACTCGTCCATGGCGTCCGGGCAGGTGACGACCTGGGACTGCGTGTGGTTTGGAAGCTACCCGCAGGCGGAAATTACGTCGTCGGATTCCGTGTACAACAGCCTGACCAAGGCGTCCTACGACTCGAACGGCGACACGACTGTGGGAGGAACCAAGTACCGCCGAATCTCTAAGGGTGACGCGACCTACTCTGGCTACTGGTCGAACGACGGCTACCGCCCCGCAACCTATCGCTACTTCCGCTACGAGCCCATCAAGTGGCGCGTGCTCGAGGTGGTCGGCAGCAGGGCACTCGTCGTGTCGGACGTAGCGCTGGACGACCAGTGCTACAACACGAACGAGACAGGCGTCACCTGGGAGACCTGCTCCGTGCGCTCCTGGCTCAACGGATACGGAGCATCGTCCAATCAACCCGGTACCAGCTATACGTCGAAGAACTTCAGGGACAGCGCCTTCTCGTCCGCCAATCTGGCAGCCATCCACGACACCACCGTCGCGAACGACGACAACATCCACTACGGCACCGAGGGCGGCAGCGACACCAGGGACAAGGTCTTCCTGCTCAGCGAGTCCGAAGTCTACAGCAAGGGTGGCACCAAGCACGGTTTCGTCAATCTTTATGACATCACTGACGAGGCTCGTCGCTGTCAGGCGAGCGACTATGCCTTCGCCATGGGAGCGAGTCGCTCTACCCAATCTGAATACGCTGGCAGCTGCAACTGGCTACTTCGCTCGCCCGGCAGCAGTCAGGTAGATGCCGCATACGTTGACTTATACGGCTTCGCGCTTCGATACGGTCACAGCGTGAGCGTTAGCAACGATGTCGCCGTCCGCCCGGCCCTGAATCTCGATTTGACGTCCTCCGCAGTGTCCCCTGCCGGCACCGTGAGCAGCAATGACAACGTCAACGAAACGCCATCTTCGCCGACAACCAAGTCCATCTCTACCTGCACGGTGAGCCTCTCGAAGTCGAGCTACACCTACGACGGCAAGCAGAAGAGCCCCACGGTGACGGTCAAGGACGGCTCCACCACGCTCGTGGCCGGCACCGACTATGAGCTCTCCAGCCCGTCCGGCCGCACGAACGCCGGCACCTACACCTACGCCGTGACGGGCAAGGGGAACTACACCGGAACGAATACCGCGACGCTCACGATTGGCAAGGCGGCCCCCACGCTCAGGTTCGCCAACGCGTCGGTGGGCAAGAAGGCGACGGACCCGGCCTTCACCAACGCGCTCACCAAGGCAACCGACGGCACCGTCACCTTCAGATCCAGCAAGACGGGCGTCGCGACGGTCGACGCCGGCACCGGGAGGGTGACCATAAGAGGCGCGGGGAAGGCGACCATCACCGCGAGCGCGGCCGCTGGCGCCAACTACGAGGCGGGCAGCGCGTCCTACGCGCTTACCGTGACAACCAACGCCGTCACCTACACCGTCTCCTACGACGCCAACGGGGGCACGGGCACGCCGTCGGCGCAGACCAAGGCCCAGGGCGCCGCGCTCGCGCTTAGCTCCGCGAGGCCCGCCAAGTCCTACGTGATCAGGTACAACTCCGCCGGCGGCAGCGTGTCGCCGGCAAGCAAGAGCGTGGGCTGCGCCTTTGGGGGCTGGAACACGCGGAGGGACGGAAGCGGCACCGCGTATGCCGCGGGCGCCACCTACGCGGCCGACGCCGACGCCACGCTCTACGCCCAGTGGTCGAATCCCAAGGCGGGCGCGCTCGCCACGCCCGCGCGCAGCGGGTACGCCTTCGCCGGCTGGTACACCTCCGCCTCGGGGGGGACGAGGGTGACCTCGTCGACGACCATCACGTCGAGCAGGACCGTCTACGCGCGCTGGACCGACCTCTACGACCTGGGCGACGAGACGTACTCGTTCGAGAACTACGGCGACTACGACTCGCCTTTTGGCCACTGCTTCGGCATGTCGATCACGAGCGCAGGCTACCACACGGGCCTCCTCGACATCGGCAGGATTGGCGGGGGCGCGGGCACGCCGCTGTACGGCTTCGACAGCACCGCCGCCGTCAGAAGGCCCATATGCCACTACCAGGCCATCCAGGGAACCTACTCGAGCCGGGCGATCGTCGCCGGGGGGTCCTCGTACCTCAAGGGGACGTACGACATCTCGTCTGACTGGCGGGAGGTCCTAGACTACGTGAAGGGCCACTCCTACGACGGCACGGGCCTGCTCCAGATCGGATTCCGGAAGGGTGGGTATGGCCACGCCATCAACTTCCTGAGGTACGAGCGCGTGGGCGGCCAGGACCGGGTCTACGCCTACGACAACAACTTCCCGGACAGGGAGACCTACTTCTACATGGACCCGAAAGGCAACGTGCGCCAGGCACCGGTGCAGACCTTCTCGGGGGCAATCGACTGCATAGCCCTGCGCGACGTGAGGACCTACTTCGCCAGCGCGGGCGACTTCGACGCGTCTCGCGCGCTGTACATGGCCGAGGACGCCGCCAGCGTGCAGGGCTACACCGGCTCGTACATGGAGACGGGCGCCGGCGACGCGTACGTCATGTACGAGATACCCGCCGACCAGACGAAGGTGACCATCATCCCGAAGAGAGACAACGCCGACTTCGTCTACATGGACACCGAGTACAGCTTCGGCGAGGTGACTACCGACACGCGCGGAGAGCTGAGGTTCGACACCATGGGCGAGGGAGCCGTCGGGTCCGACGCTGTCTTTACGGTGTACGAGGCCGGCGAGTCGATCCCCAGGGTAACGCTGTCCGAGTCCTCGTTCGTCTACGACGGCTCGTCTCACAGGCCCACGGTGACCGTCAAGGCCGGCGGCATCCTGCTCAGGAGGTCCGTGGACTACGACGTGGAGTATCCCACGGATGGGGTCGCCGCGGGGGCGCACGAGGTCGTGGTGACACTGAAGGGCGAGTACAGCGGCAAGGTCACCAAGTCGTTCTCCGTCGCCAAGGCGGCAAACACGATGAGCGCGAGAGCGATAAAGGCGAGGGTCTCGGCGACGTACAAGCCGAACTCCGCGACCACGCTCGCCAGGGACGTCACCTTCTCCTCCGCCAAGGGCAAGGTGACCTACGCCAACGCGAGCCCGTCCAACTACGGCGCGAGCAGGTTCGCCGTGAACAGGGCCACCGGCAAGGTGACCATACCCAAGGCGACGAAGGCCGCCACCTACACCATAAAGGTGAGGGCGACCGCGGCGGGTGACGCCAACCACAGGGCGAAGTCCGTGACCGTCACGTACAAGATCGTGGTCGCCAAGGCCGCGAACCCCATGGCCGCCAAGGCCGTGGCCCGCACGGCGTCGCTCGCAACCCTCAGGTCCAAGGCCGTCACCGTTGCGAGGCCCATCACCCTCACCACCAAGCAGGTTGGCACGTTGAGCTATGCAAAGGTCGCCACCGGCTCCTCGAGCTACCTCACCGTGAACAAGTCCACCGGCAAGGTCACGGTGAGGAAGGGCGCGAAGAAGGGAATCCACACCATCAAGGTGAAGGTCACCGCCTCCGGCGGCACCAACTACAAGGCCAAGAGCCAGGTCGTGACCTGCAAGATTACCGTGAAGTAGACCAAGGGCACCAGGAAACCGCCCCCTAGTGACCCAAACGTGCTCCCGGGCGTGGCGTCTCACTCGAAGCGATGAGACACCACGCCCGGGAGCACGTCTCGTGTGGGACTTGTTCAATCACTTGTATACCACTTTACCTCGCGCTGGATGACGGGCACGACCTGCGGCCCGCATCCCATGCGCTGGATGATGTCGGTAATGTCGAGCGAGATGACATCGTAGGCGTTGAGGTGCTACTCGAACGATGGGTCGCGGGAGACTTCAAGCCCCTCGAAGAGCTCGCGCGAGTCGCAGCTGTGGTCGTAGTAGGCAACGAGCGACTGCGCGGCGAACGACTTGCCGAAACGGCGCGGCCTGCTCACGCATATGAGCTTGTTGGGACCGCCCAGCGTGTGGTTAACGCAAGCGATGAGACCGGTCTTGTCGACGTGGCGGTCGCGCAGGATGCCACGGAACCACTCGTTGCCCGGATTGAGGTACCTTCCCATGCCCGCACCGCCCTTCGTCGAAGCCACTCAAGCAGCATTCTAGCATGCGGGTCATATGCAGCGACCGGCGGCAAGATCCACAACCCACAGCGGGCTGTGGATCAATCGCTTCGCGTGAGACACCATGCCCGGGAGCCCGTCTCATACAACCCCACCGGAGTCGTTCCACGTGTGCGTCGTCAGAATACGCGGACGAAGTTGCGATAGAGCAGATGGCCGGTGCCGCGCGCCACGTCACGGATGCCGTGGAAATGGCCAAAGTACCACCCCCTGAGCGTGGGCGACACGACGTCGAGCACGTCGTCGAGCCACTCCTCCATGCTGTTGTCCACCTCGGAGACGAAGCCCGGCGGCAACAGCAGGTCAGAGAGCTCACTCATCCAGAACGCGGGGCAGGTGTGGCTAAACACGTACTCCACGTCCTCGTGCGCCGCCTTTCTCAGCAGGACGTCGCGCTCATCTTCGGTTAGCTTCTCCTCCGGCTCGAACGGGAGGTGCCGCTCGCGGCGGATCTCGTGGTCTATCGACCAAGCGCCGGGGACGGCGAGGCACGTGTGACCGTCTATGGTCAGGACGTCCCCCTCGTCAGCGACGTAGAGCACGTTGGGATACGCAGCTTCGCGCATGAAGACGTTGCCCTGCCACTCGACGGCTTCCGGGCATTCCCCGTAGTCTCCCCGCACCATGTCGCGCCAGTACCTGACGTCGTGGTTTCCGCGCATCACGAGGACGGTGCAGGGGAGCTCCGCGAGGTACGACGGGAAGTAGTAGTGCAGATAGTCTCCGTACTTGAGGCCAACATCCCCAAGGAGCAGCAGGACATCATCCTCGACAAAGTCGATGCCGGAGCGCGCGAGGCGCCAATCGAACTCGTCGAGGTCGCCGTGAACGTCGCCCGTAACATAAAGTGACATAGTGTCCTCCTTTGACAGTAGCCTACGAATTCCACGAACAATAATCTCACCCTGGCAATATAGGGCAAAGCGCGTGTCACGGGGGTGGCACCCCCGTGACACGCTGTGAGACACCTTCCCGGGAAGCCTGTCTTTAGAGTAGCGAAATGTACCCTAAGGGGAGCATCGTCTAGGGGTACGTTACTCCCGGTAGTTCGGGTGCTTCGTGACGTCGTACTTGCGCACGTACGCCGCCTTGCTGCCGCGCACAAAGAGCCACGACATGTCCTGAGGCGTCGCACGCAGAGAGTCTGGCGTCTTTCTCGCGATCGGCGCGTAAGTCTCCGTCGTGGTGCTGTCCGAGAAGGCCAGCACCAGCTGCGCGTCGCAGTTGCTCGCGATGGTCTCCGCTCCCGGCCTTCCGTAGCGCATGTGAAGCTGCGACATCGACTGGCACAGAATCGTGCACCAAATCTCGCGGCTTCGAATGACGGAGATGATATCGTCGAAATGGTCGACATTGAGATTCGAGAAGTCATCGAGGAAGAGTCGCACGGGCACGGGCAGCATCCCTCCCTCGCAGTGATCGGCCTCATCGATGAGTCCTTGGAACGCCTGCGTCACGAAAAGATCCGTAAGCGGGCGCAGGCTGTGGTCTACGTCCGAGACCGTCACGAAGAGCGCCACCCTCTCGTGCCCCATGCGCGCGAAGTCCACCTTGCGGGGAGCGCGGTAGAGGTCTTTCGCCTCGCGGAACGAAAGGCACATCATCTTTTCGGCGATGATGCCCATGATGGAGGCGTGCATCTTGTCCGCCGCGATACCTGAGCTCAGTCGGCGATAGATACCGAGCGCGTAGCTTTGTGGATGCGTGACGGTCAGGCTCGCATAGAGCGACTTGAGCTCGGCGGGGCTTCCCACCTGCTCGTATACCTCCACAACGCGGTCCATCGTCTGAAGCTCGCGAGGATACACCTCCAACACGTACGCGATGAAACTCGCAAGGTAGTTGGCTGCCGCGTAGTCCCAGAAGGGCTCGTGGCCGTTTTCCTGGGGGCAGAGCGCCCGCGCCACCGAGATGATGTCGCGCTGAACGGGCTCACCCGTGTGCGGATCCCGACCCACGTGGTCAAGGGGGTCGTAGCCCACCGTGCCGCAAACGTCGGTGAAATCGAGGTTTTGCACGTCATACCCCAAGCTTGCGAGGACCGGCCCGACCTCGCGGTACAGCTGGCCCTTGGTGTCGAGCACAAGGTAGCTCGCGTTGGCCTCGAGCAGGTTGGGCTTGAGAAAGTTACGCGTCTTGCCCGACCCCGAGGGACCAAGCACCAGATGGTTGCAGTTGAGGCCGGTGGCCCAGGTATCGTTGCTCAGCCTCACCCCCTCCGCAAGGACGGACTCGGACTGATAGGCAGTGCGATCGATTGCGATCATATGGTCTCCTCTCTGTTTGGCATTTTCTACGCTTGGGCACAGAAGGCGTGGGTTGGCCCCAGGTCGCCATGCCCAACGACGGGCGGCCGTGTGCCTCCCGGAAATGTTCCCCCGGAGACACGCGACCGCCCATCGATGGCGAAACGTTGCTTACGGCATGGGGCATACCCCTCCGGAATGGAGCTAGAAGAGCGTCTCGTAGAGACTGTCATCCTCCACCTGCAAGCTCGGCGCTTCGTTGGAGATTGCGACCCGCAAGCCGATGAGTTCCGCAAAGCCGCACATGGCGTCGAGGTCCTCCATGCCCTGGGTCGACCGCAACAGCAGTCGCACGCGCAATACCTCCACGCTCACGGTCGTGTGCAGGTGCCACAGACGACGCGACAGTGACTCCAGCGTGTCGAGTGCCGCCTCGCGTTCATCAGAGCTCTGAAAGTAAACCCTCCCATCCCGTTCGCGCAACGCGAGCTCCGTGAGGGGGTTGCGTAGCACGGTCGCGCCCCGCACCAGCTCGTCCAGGCGCGCGTTTATCTCCGCGGCTTCGGCCGCAGACACCTTCTCCCCCTCGCGGTCAAGGTTGCCCAAGCTCGTCCGCAAGAGGTTCTTGCAGACCAGCAGCTTGTCCAACGATTCCGGAAGGCCGACGACAGAGTGCGGTCCACCAGACTCATCACACTCCGCCAAGACGCGCTCGAGCACCTCTTCGGGCGTCGCAGTGGGCAGCATGCACCAGACCTGCTCTGACAGATGGTCGGCGCTACTCACCTCCAATTCCCATTCCTCGTTAGACAGCTTCGCGAGCCGTGAGCTGGGACGAAGCCCGCCTGTCCTCTCCAAGGAGAGTTCATACTCCTCCTTGAAGGCAGTAACAGGATTGATGAGCTCCGCATCTGGCGGAAAGGCCCTAAGCAAATCGACGACCTGGTTGAGGTCGTCCCGCAGATAGTCGTTGGTCATTTGTCTTCCCTTCTCCTCGGAAACAAAACTACAAGGCGGATGCCAAGCATCCTTCACAGGCTGCTGATGACGCGATCGGCGAGGCCCCATTCCACCGCCTCGGGCGCCTCGAACCACGCATCGTGGTCGGTGATGGCAAGGACCTCCTCCACGGTGTGTCCCGTATGGCGCGCCAGAACCTCGGCTGTTATCTGCCGCGTGCGCATAATGTTGTTTGCTACGGTTGCGAGCTCGAGCGCCGAACCGCCCACGCCTCCTGCGATCAGCGGGTCGTGAATCATCACGCGAGCGTGCGGCATCATGAGCCGCTCGTCACCAGCGACGAAGAGGAGCGCAGCCATCGACGCCGCCATCCCCACGCACACCGTGCGCACCGGACAAGAGATGGCTTGCATGGTGTCGTAGATGGCGAGGCCGCTCTGCACCGAGCCTCCGGGGGAGTTGAAGAACACGGTGATGGGCTCGTCGGGATCCTCAGATGCGAGGAAGCGCAGCTGTAGGCACAGCGAGTACGTCGCACCATCGTCGATAATCCCGTCGCACTGAATCTCGCGACGAGCAAAGAGTTCGTTACGGATGGGAATGGTTTGGATTCCCTGCGAGGACTCCCGCATAACGTCAGGAGTGAGGTAGACGAAATCGTTTATACGATTCTCCTTTCGTGAGAAATGAACAGCGAACTTAAAACGGCTAAAGAAAGCGGGGCGCCCCTCCCCCAAGATGGGAGAAGGGACACCCCGCTGGTACCCTACAGGACTCGCCCTAGAGACCGAGACCCCTGTAGTTCAGGCTCTGTGTGGTCACCCCATTGTCGAGGAAGGCGACCATCTTGCCTGCCGTAATGAAGTATCCGCCGACACGGCGACCCGCTCGATCGAGCACCTCGCACAGTGCGGCTTCCACACCGTTACCACGGTCGAGGTCGGCAAGCTCCGCTTCGTAGAGCAGAGCATCGTCCTCGCGAGCGAACGATGCGATAAGATTCCCGTCGTATACGACGAGAAAGCGTGCACAAGAAACGACAGCCCTCTCGAGGGCAGCCTTCGCCTGCGCCTTGCGTCGCTTGGCCTCGGCTTTCTTGGCGGCAGTTTTACTCTTCTGGGTGTCGGTGTGAACTCCTCTCGACTCGCTCTTGCGAGTCTCAGCGAGTCTACTCGCGAGGAGGAGCTGCTGGTTGACGATCCGGTTGATACTCGTGGCCTTGGTGGACATTTGGACCCCCTTCGACATTCTGAATCCGGTTGGATGTGAGCACCAAAGATCTGAAGGGATACATAAAAAAGAAAATAACCGGATTGTTCGCTCCTGGGGGGCAGTACCCAGGTCTTGCGGGGTCGATTCCCACGAACCTATGCGTCCGGAACAGAGTGCAACACCCGTCACTCAAACCGAGCTAACGAGTTCACTGCGAGTCTGCCAAACGTAGTCGTGGGGTTTAGAAAATGGCCTCCTCTCGTCACCACCAAAACGTCACGATTCTCTTCTACCCCATCCCCCGCTTTCGTAAACACACGCCTCAAACTTTTTTTCAGGACAGCGGGGACGGGGGCGTTTGTCCCGCGGGACAGCGGGGACGGGGGCGTTTGTCCCACCAAGTTGCGCAACAGTATCTGTCAAAAACGCCGCATGATTGTTTTGGCACAGCGGAGAGCACGCAAGCTGATGCCAG
>CACXDP010000093.1 GCA_902766445.1 uncultured Coriobacteriaceae bacterium | reverse complement strand
ATTCCGACGATGGTGAGCTTCCAGCTGTATTCGAGCATGATGCCTAGGTACAGAAAGAGCAGGACCGCGTTGAGCAGCGATGGCGCTAGCTGCTCCATGAACGTTGCAGCGATGGACTCGTTGGATTCTTGGCGTTGTTGCAGGTCTCCCACCATGCGCTGTGCATAGAACCCAACTGGTAGGTGTAGCAGGTGCCACATGAAGCGTGACGAGCTCACTACCGCAAACTTGCCCCGAATGCGGTTGAGGTATACCGCTTGCGCTATACCCACGGCAC
Source organism: uncultured Coriobacteriaceae bacterium (assembly GCA_902766445.1). GTDB lineage: Bacteria > Actinomycetota > Coriobacteriia > Coriobacteriales > Atopobiaceae > RUG440. Next base: position 11,639 of record CACXDP010000093.1, on the reverse strand, counting down.
CTTCTACGAGGATTATCGCGCTCATGACTGAGAGAAGGGGCATGAGCCAGCCGGGACTCTCTCCCGAGAGTACCTGATCCATAAAGACGGATGAGAATGCAGTGGTGAGCAAGGACGTGATGGTGGCGATGGTGGACGCGAGCGCTACGAAGGCGATGGGCAAGCTCATTCCTGCTAGTCGCTGGCGTATGAACGCAATGGTGCTTTTCTGAGCGCCACCTTGTTCGAAGTCCGCGGTGGGCTCCATCGTGAGTACCACGCCAGTGAACGAGCGATCGAACTCTTCCATGGAGACTCGAACTGTTCCGCGCGCCGGATCGTTGAGGTAAGCCCACTTACCGCGGAAGCCGTCGAGAACCACAAAGTGGTTAAAATCCCAAAAAAGTATGCAGGGATATGTCGCGCCGTCTCGGATTGCCTCCAGAGAAAACCTGTAGCCGTGGGCATCCATGCCGTAGGCGCGTGCCGCCTTTAATACATTGGAGGCCTTCGATCCGTCACGCGACACTCCGCACTCCGTACGGACCTTCTCCAATGGCTCCCAGCGGCCGTAGTACGCGAGTATCATGCACAAACAGGCTGCGCCGCACTCGGTGACCTCCATCTGCATGACCACGGGAACGTTCTTGACAAGTGTGTTGCTTGGAGTGTTCTTGGCTGCCATATTGCACTGCCTATCTGTTGCCCAGCACGAGACTGAGTGGGTGCGTCTCGGAGACGGTGATGCTTACTGGTACCGGTCGGATGTCCTCGCCGATGCCTTCAACTTCGTGCGGTAATGTCAGGCTGAGCTCGTAGTTCCAATCGTAGAGTGTTACCGCGTCCAACAGGTAGTCACTTTGAAACCTTTGTGCTACTTCTGCTCTGGAATAGGGGATTTCTTCATACTCTAATTCTGTTGCCTCGACGTCAAGAACCGATGCGTAGGCACCGCCTTCGATGATTTTTTCCTCTGTCTCCTCGTCCACCCAACAGATGACTTCAGTACCCATGATTACACCTGGCACCTGTACAGTGGTAGGTATGATAGCGGTTGCCGACCATATGGCGAGACCTCCAATGAGTAGTACCGAAGCGAGCAATACCACCCAAGCGCTAGGATTCGTAACCTTTATGTACTTGTCGAGGTCATCTGCGCTCGCGATACGACTCATCGCCGATTGGCGAAAGATACTCGTGCCGTTGCCCTGCGTGTCTGCCATGAAACACCTCTTTCTTGCGGTGAAGGCTTGTGGTACGTATTCTAAGACATGAGTAGTACTGGATGAACACAAAAGAGCCACTGCTTCCGTACGGTCTCGTCGTGGGTCTCGCACTCAAGTAAAGCGAGAGGATTGTGTGAGATGTGAGAGCCCCACAAACTCTTGACACAATTCGATACATATGGAGCTATGATTCTTGTTTGCTGTATCTATCGTCTGTCATGCGGGGCGGGCGAGAGCTAGAGGAAAGGTGATTTCATGGCAGAAGATCTTACCAACGACAAGACTGAGGCAGGGAAGAGTTCTGGTCTCGCCGGCCTTGGTGTGGGTGCCTGGGTCGGCATTGCGGTGGCGACCCTCGTAATCGGCTTGCTCATCGGTTTCTTTGCGCTTGGTGGCGGCAGCGCGGGTGGTTCGCTCAACAAGACTACTCTTGCGGAGTCCGAGCTCGACACCGCCGTTGCCTCCTATTCGTACAACGGTAAAAACACCAATGTCACCGCACGCGAGGTCATCGAGCAGAACGGCAGCCTTGATTCCGCTAAGGACGAAGAGGGCAACTATGCAGTGCCTTCCGCAGACTTGGTGCTCTCGTACGCTCGAAATCGGATCATCGAGGCCGAGGCAGACGCCAAGGGCATCGAGATTAACGACGAGGACCTGACTGCATATGCTGAGGAGATGCTTGGCTCCAGTGATTTCGAGTCTATTGCTACCTCCTACAGCATGGATGTAGACACCGTCAAGGAGCTTCTGCGCGGTTCCGCGAAGATGAACAAGCTCCGCGAGCAGATTGTCGGCGGTGAAGACGGTGGCACCGCGCCCGAGTCTCCCACCCCTCCCGAGGTCAAGACCGAGGAGGGTCAGTCTGACGAGGAGAAGCAGGCTGCCCAGGACGCGGCTAATGATGCTCCAACCAAGGAGTATGCTGATTACATTATTAAGCTTGCTGGTGATGAGTGGGACAAGGACAAGGGCAAGTTCAAGAGCGAGGATGGTCCCTACGCTACTGCGCTCGCTGAGTACGAGGTCAAGAAGGACGGCGCATCGTACAACGCGGCTCAGGCTGCCTACTACGTCGCTTATCAGGAGTACTCCACCAAGCAGACCGAGGTCTCCAAGAAGTGGACCGACTACGTGAACGAGCTGCTTGGCAACTCCTCGATTGACATCTTCACGATGAAGTCCTAACGGATTGACGGACACGTGTGTGAGGCGCCCCCAGAGGAATTAATCCTCTGGGGGCGCCTATGGTTTACGAACTTGTTTTTCTCATCGAAATAATCCGGGGCTATACTATGCCCATTTGCAAGACACGATCATGAGGAGCGTATCATGGTAGAGAAGAAGGACCTTGACTGGGGCAGCTTGACCTTTAGCTACACCCCCACAGACTTTAGCTACGTCTGCAACTACAAGGATGGCGCTTGGGGCGAGGACATCCTCACGCCCGACCACACCCTGCAGCTCTCCGAGTGCGCTGGCATCTTTCATTATTGCCAGGAGGTCTTTGAAGGGCTCAAGGCCTATACCACCGAGGCGGGCGACATCGTCTGTTTCCGTCCCGACATGAATGCCCAGCGCATGGCTGACTCCGCCAAGCGCATCTGCATGCCGCCTTTCCCCGAGGATCGCTTCGTGGAAGCCGTCAAGCAGGTTGTCAAGGCGAACCTCGCATGGGTGCCGCCCTTCGGCTCGGGTGCCACGCTCTACATTCGCCCGTTCATGGTTGCCACTGGCGACGTCATTGGCGTGAAGCCAGCCACCGAGTACCAGTTCCGTATCCTTGTGACGCCGGTTGGCCCTTACTACAAGGGTGGCGTGCAGCCCGTGGCGCTTAAGGTCCCCGAGTATGACCGTGCCGCTCCCCACGGCACCGGTAATATCAAGGCCGGCCTGAATTACGCGATGAGCCTCTATCCCAGCGTGCTTGCCCATGCCGAGGGCTTCGCGGACAACATGTTCCTCGATCCCCAGACCCACACCTTCGTCGAGGAGTCCGGTGGCGCGAACTTCCTCTTCGTCAAGGAAGACGGCTCGCTCGTGGTTCCGCAGTCCGCCACCGACTCCATTCTGCCTTCTATCACGCGTCGCTCTCTGGTGCAGGTCGCCGAGGATATGCTCGGCATCGAGGTCGAGCAGCGTCAGGTCCGCTTTGACGAGATCGACCAGTTCGTGGAGTGCGGCATGTGCGGCACCGCTGCCGTCATCAGCCCCGTGGGCAAGGTCGTGGATATCGAGGGCAACGAGCATGTCTTTGGTGCGGGCATGGAGCATGTCGGCCCCGTGCTGGCGAAGCTGCGCGAGACTCTCACTGGCATCCAGTCTGGCGCCATCGAGGACAAGTTTGGCTGGGTCGTGAAGGTTGCCTAGCTGTCAGGTTGAAGCGCTCCGCTAAGGAGAGCTCCGCCGCAGTGTGTCACTGGAAAAATGCGATACACTGCGGAGGAGTTCGTTTTATATAATTAGTCTAAAGTTGGCCTGTTGCAGGGCGTATCTGGCTGTGCTCGTCCAAGCGAAAGGAGCGAGTAATGCGAGGAATCGATAGGTGTCGCGTCGCTTTGTTTGCGGTGTTTGGGGCGTTGATTGTTGCAAGTGTGTTGACTGCCTGTGGAGCCAGTGCCACGCAGAATGCTTCGACTAGTACCGCAGATAGCGCAGGAACGCAGAGTGATGACACGGCAGCCATCGACGCCAACGAGGCAGAAGTCTCAGAGGATGAGACTGTCGCTGCTAACTATCAGGATCCTGGTGACGACTACAAGCTTGAGCAGGTTGTCATTCTGAGTCGCCACAACATCCGCTCACCCCTCTCCACGAACGGATCGATACTTGACATCGCCACACCGCACAAGTGGTACGTATGGACCTCTGAGCCTAGCGAACTCTCGCTGCGCGGCGGTGCGTTGGAAACCTTCATGGGGGAGTACGTGCGCTCGTGGCTCGAGCATGAAGGCCTGATTGACCACAACTGGCAACCGGCTGACGGTGAGGTGCGCTTCTATGCCAACTCAAAGCAGCGCACCATAGCGACAGCACAGTACTTCTCAGGTGGCTTTTTGCCGGTAGCCAACGTGCGTATCGAGACTAAGGGAGACTTTGACGAGATGAACCCGGTCTTTACGCCGAAGTTTACCTTCATGAGTGACGCCTACGAGAAGGCGGCACTTGCGCAGATTGCGGAGTTCGGCGGTGAGGACGGCATGAGAGGGGTCGCCGCAGGCCTTGCCGACTCGTACAAGTTAATCAGTGACGTCTGCGACATCGAGGGTTCCGAGGGGTATCAGAGTGGCGAACTCGCTGCTTTGGACACGACCGACACCAACGTCGTGCTCGAGCTCGACCAGGAGCCCGCGATGGAAGGATCGCTCAAGCTTGCCACTCAGCTCTCGGACGCGCTCGTTCTCCAGTATTATGAGGAGAGCGATCCCGTCAAGGCAGGTTTCGGTACGGACTTGACTCGCGACCAGTGGAAGCTCATCTCGAAGGCCAAGGACGTGTACGGTGACGTGCTCTTTACCGCTCCTCTTGTGGCCGTCAACGTTGCGCACCCGCTGCTCCAAGAGATTGAGGGGGAGTTGAGCGCGAAAGGCCGTAAGTTCACCTTCCTTTGTGGGCATGACTCAAATATCGGTAGCGTATTGGCGGCCCTAGGTGTCGACGAGTATGAGCTGCCAAACGCAATCGAGGCCAAAACCCCCATCGGTTCGAAGCTCGTGTTTGAGAAGTGGGCAAACAAGGACGGCAAGACCTACGCTCGTGTGCGCCTGATGTACCAAACTACCGACCAGCTTCGCGACCTCACGCTGCTTCAGCACGCTGAGGTTCCGCAGACTTTCGACCTGACGTTCGAGGGGCTGGAACAGAATGCCGACGGACTCTATGCCTACGACGACTTGCACGACCGCATCAAGGATGCCATCGCCGAGTACGATCGTATCCGCGAGGAATATGCGGATGACGATGAGCTTGCTGAAGCTGCATAGGTGACCACGTTCCCGCTGTGGGAACGTGGTCAATACACATGCGGGTGTCTCGTCGGAGGGGTTTCCCCTGCGAGACACCCGTTTTTTTGTGTTGTTTTATCGAATACCGTTGACCTGTCTAGTTCAACCGTGCATGGCTTTTAAGCCACATCAAAGGTTGCTGTTAGATACAGCGTAGTAACATGTTGTGATGAATATGTATATCATGCGGGATATATATGTCTTTTTCTAGATATTGGCATGTGTGTCTCGTTGCGAATAAGCAAAGCTTCGATTCGTGGGGATGTTGCGACATGACACGAGTATCTAAGAAGATTAAGCAGTTGATGGCAAATCATAGGCGCCGGAACGCTCTGGCGATTGCGTTCGTCGTTATGGCTGTGATTGTCGGCCTGGGTACGTCAAGCTTGATGCAGCAAAAAGCCACCACGCTCACAACGAGGGTGGCAAGCAAGGACGAGCAGCCGACGCGGGAGTACGCTGCATCGGTGGGAGGCTCAGTGTTTAGCGGCGGAGCCGTGTACTCTGGTGAGACGGGTTCGTCAAGCGATGATGCCTCCACGCCGGAGGTGGGCTCTTCGGGCGGGGCAGTCTATACTGGCGAGACGGGTGGATATGATGACGCTGAGGTTACGATTGATAACGGAGAATATATAGACGAGGGAGATTGGCCTGAGGAAGAGGTGCCAGTCGACGAAAGGGAAACTGCAGAGCCTAACGAAGCCGCAGGTGACGCTGCTGAGGATGCAAAGACGAAGGCAGATTCGACCGTTGACACTGCGATGAAGGTCGCAGAGGATGATGCCACCGTCACCGTAGACGCGCCATTCACGGCAAACATCCCTGAAGATGCCAAGCTCAAGGTGGATGAGGTCGATCCCGAGAGCAAGGCTTACGAGGCGTACAAGCAACAGGCTTTGAAAGCGCTCGATTCGGAGGGTCGTGTGGTGCTGGCGCGATTCTTCCGCATCAGCATCGAGCATGATGGCGAGAAAGTCCAGCCAGAGGATAGCGTTAAAGTTTGCATAGACCTTCCCGATGCGCCTGCGAGCATCACAGATGCCAATGCTTCGGTTGTCCACTTCGCCGATGTCGCGGGCGTACAGGAGGCTGCCGAAAACGCCGCAAGTGACAAGGCAGACGCAGACGCAGACGCCAACGCTTCGGGCTCAAAGAAGGACAAGGGCTCCTCCAACGCTAAGGATGCCGCAGCTGCGGTTGAGGCTGCAGCCGCGGCCGTCACCGCAGCTGACAAGGCAGAGGCAAAGGCCGTCGCGAAGCAGAGCCCCGAAGTCATCGAAGCTCGTGAGTCCGATGGCACCACGACCTTCGAGGCGCAAAGCTTCTCGGTCTATGGTGTGGTCTATACGGTCGACTTCAAGTACGAGGAGGCCGAGTACTCACTGCCCGGCGGTGGATCGATGCTGCTTTCCGAACTCTTTGAGGCGCTGGGTATCGAAGCTGAGGTTGGCGACGCGGAAGACGTGACGTTTAGCAATCCTGAGCTGTTGAGCGTTGAGCGCGCGGGGAAAGGCATGGCGGTCGAGCGACTGACTGCCGAGGCCATCGAGTCGTTCTCGTCACCAAGGGCGAAGGCTGATGACGGATTGGGCAGCCCGCTCGAGACGGAGGAGCTAGCCGAGGACGAGGAGTTCGAGGATCTTCCCGCGCTTACGGAGACAATAGAGGTCGCCGAGGGCGACTGGGTGCTCACGAGTCTCAAGTCCTTCGAAACGCCAGAGACGCTGACGGTGCGCACGCCCACCACGATCTATGCCATCGACGTGACGGACCCACCGATGCCGCCCAACCCATGGGGTCCCGGCTTTGGTTTCTTTGGCGGAACGGCGACATGGAATCTTGCGGACCTAATCAAGGATCCCAACAAGGCGCAGCTAAGCGTGACATACGACGAAACCAAGCAGTACGATCTAGGTGATGAGGTTGACCTTAGCTTCATCTATCAAATTGAAAAGGCTTCTTGGACAAGCCTTCCCAACAACTACAACCCCTGGATGGGTTATCCGACGTTTACCTATGACATCAGCAATCTTCTACAGAGCGGGAACTTCAAGGATCTCAAGGCCACCAAGAGCTACCTAACCTTTGGTGGAAAGAAGCGCGGCACGATCGAGGTGACTCCCGACGGAAAGATCACCATTCAGATTACCGATACGAACTGGTTCAACACGCGCGACGAGATTGGCGGCTCGTTCAACGTAAAGCTCAAGATTGGGAATGAGGATGTGGGTACCCAAGGCCAGGTCGATTTCGACTTCTTGGGAAATGTTCCCGTCAATCCAATACCGCTGAAGGTTCACATCGATGCTGGCCCAAAGAAGATCAGCAACGAGGTAAAGAATGCTGATGGTTCGCGCACTCTGACCTATACCGCATCCGTGACGACCGATGCTGTGGACAGTCTCGTGTTTGAGGACGAGTTGGGAGGCCAACAGACGCTCGGAACAGTGACGGTGACGGACAAAAACAACCAAGTCGTGAACGGCACACAGGGTACGCGCAGCGACGGGAAGCCTGGTTTCACGTATACGTTCCCAACTGGTTCAGATTCAAAGGTGCAGAAGGGGACCTACACCGTTACGTACACTACTACCGTGTCAGCTGACGTCTATAACAACCTCCAGGGCGGCGGTACCGACTGGACAACTACAAACAAATGCAATTGGAAGTACAACGGCGACAAGAATCTGGACGGTGGCAACACCACGTACGAGATTACGAAAGAGCCGCCAGCCAAGCCCACCGTTACGAAGACGAGCACGCCGAGTGGCGGCACGGTTGAACCAGGCGGTACCATCAATTACGTTCTCACCATCACTGGCACGAAACTCGCCGAGATGAACGTCACCGATACCATGACTGACCTGCAGGTCATTCAGGGGACTCCTGAGATATCGGTAAAGGTTGGTACTTCGGGTGGCTCTGGTGGTACTGAGAATGCTTCCGCCGCAGCTGCTCTCAAGAGTGCCATATATAAGTATGTTGCAGACAGCACCTACAATACGTTTGGCACCCAAGTTCTAAGTGGCGTGATTCCCAAGGAAGCGCCGTTTACCAGCGACGATGAAGTCACCATAACCATCACCTACACCACCAAGGTCATAGACCAAGAGACGGCAACGGCCAACGGCATCTATGGCGAGCAAAAGGTAAACAACACGCTCAGCGAGAACTGGTCGTGGGAGCAGCACACCACCACGAACAAGGTGAAGTACACGGATGAGACGGTAACCAAGGTTACCAAGACGGCTGATTCGAGTGCGTTGCAGGATAATGGTACTTACTCGGGTAGCAGTCTTAGTGGCTCTGGAAACGGTGTTCCCGACACAGGTGGTGCCATAACCTACACCATCGTCGTGGGCGATGGTACCACCGTGCTTGATGGCGTGAAGGTCAAGGACTACGCGAGCGGTGACCAAAGAATCCTGCAGGACTCATACACCATCAGTGGCAGCAACGTATCCATCAGCCCCGACTCCCTCCATTCCTACATTCCGGCCTCACCTCAGCAGTGGGAGCAGACGGCGCTCGACTTCACCTTCCCTGCAGGTACCGGTACCGGCCCCGTGACCATTACCTATAAGGCAGAACCGTATCCGGCTTCAAGCACAGACGAAAAGTCCGCACTCGCTACAGCTGGCATTCTTGGCGAGCGAACACTGACAAACAAGGTGTCAACCGGCACTGACGAAGCCAGCACGGGCGTGAAGTACGAGTACCCCGACATCGATCCCTTCAACGTCCAGAAAACAGCTACGGCAGATAATGGGGGCAACGACAAGCTCGAGCCTGGCGAGACCGTTGCCTACGAGATCTTCTTTGGTGCGAACGACGTAAATATCAAGTCCGGAGAAACCATTACCATCACCGACGAGATGACCGACATCCAAAAACTCACCGGTGACGTGAAGGTCGAGATTGGTGACGCGACTGTCGTCGACGGGAAGGTAACAGGTTTCACAGCTGATGCAAGCCTCAGTGGCAAGACGTTTACGACGCAGGGCGGCAAGGTGGTCACCATCGGAGCGGATGGCTCATTCAATATGCCCGCAGCTTCCAACGGTTGGGCCGACGACGGTGTGACGTGGGGCCATTTCAATGACGGTAGCTATAACGAAAACATGGTCCGCGTCTTCAATTTCAAGTTCCCGACCTTCAAGGATGGCACGAGCGACTTCGATATAACGGGTAAAACCATCCGTGTGACCTACACCACTACCATCATCTCCGCTGATGAGGCTGCGACGTCGCGCATCATGGGCAAGAAGAACGCCAGAAACACAGCGCTTTCTGGGACGGGCAAGTCCTCGACAACCGTGGGGCCTGAGTTTCCTGCCAACCTCAATCACAATCCCGCCGTCACGAAGGAATTCTCTGGTTGGGACGATGACGGATACACCACATGGTGGACCATCGGCATCACAGCTGACGAGGAATCATCGTTCCCGCTCAAGAAACTCACCCTCACCGAGGACTGGGCAAACGGAAGCATCAACTACAGTACTGACTGGCCCGTGCAGAACTTCAACAAAAACGTGTTAGCCGACATTGATCTGCTTGGTGCGGAAATCGTTACCGATTCCGGCATTACCTTGCAGCCTGGTCGCGATTATACCATCGACAAGGAAAAAGGCTCGTTCTTCTTTGAGGAGCTTGACGAGCCGGTGACCATACGCATCGCCATCCACAATCCTGACGCAACCATCAATACCTTCTACCAGCGCAACAAGGTGAACCTCACGTGGCAAAAGGATACCTACAACACTGGCCAGCTCTCCGCAGAGGCGACAGGTCGTCGCGTAAAGCAAGAGGTTGACCTCACGAAGGTCGGCAAATATGACCCAGACACACGTCTCATCACGTGGACGGTCATCTTTAACCCGTATTTCAAAGAAGTCATGCCCGAGATGTCGCCCATTCAGTTCGTGGATACCTTGGCACCGGGACTTGAGCTGGACGGCGATGTCAGCGTCGCAATTGCGGGCAACGACTGGCAGAACATCACGATAAAGAACAATGAGGTAGCCCAAACGCCACTAGAGAATGATGCTGCGGGCAGACCTCAGGGTACAAAGGTTACCATCGCGAACCTTGATCCACAGAACCGCTGGGGCACCCCCGTCAAGCGCGACATGTACTACAAAGTCGTCTCTGGTGGCGCTTGGGATGAATGCACTCAGACAGAATACAATGTCTTCAAAAACGATACCGAACACTACACTACGACTACCGATTCCAAAGGCAACGAGACCATAACGAACAAGAGTAGTGGCGAGGTCGTCGCAAAAATGTCCCACGATGTCGGTCTGGGCCTCTCTAAGAACTCCTACACCATAACCTATAAAACTAAGCTCAGCGAAGACAAGTGGAACGAGATCACGAGCTCCCTCACGGGCAAGGAAGTCTTTGAGAACAAGATCAACATCGGCAACGGCGGCGACCAGAACTTCAGCGCGTCCAACAAGGTCACTGTGGAGGGCAAGGACTACCTCATCAAGCATGACGTTACGCGTGAGGACGCTGACGGCTATGTCATCGACGAGGAGGACATGCACGACGGAGCAATCAGCTACGAAGTTGAGATCAACCCGAATAGGCTCATGATCAACAACGGCAGAGCTGTTACTCTTACCGACCGCATAGACACCCTCATGGATTTGGATACCGATACCGTGAAAGTGTACGCCGTGACTGGCGAAGGTGCAGGCGCAACGCGAACCGAACTGAGCAACGCTCAGCTCGCGGCGCAAGGCATCACCATCTCGTACAACGATGACACACGCGTTCTCTCCGTGAGCGGCCTCGCCGATCAGACCAGTTATGTAGTCGCGTACGAAGCGGTGTCTCGAGCGTTTGGCACCAACACGTTCACGAATACGGCCACCCTCGTTGGAGGCGGCAGTCACAGCGATAGCGTGAGCGATCAGCATGCCGTCACGAACGACGACTCAAGCTTCTGGGGCAATCGTCATGCCAAAGTGGATCTCAAGAAGATTGATGAGAACGACATCACAAACAAGCTCAATGACGCAACGTTCAGTCTGTATCGTGTGAACCTTGCTACCGACACATCTAACTGGACTCGCGCCGACTGGATGGATTTGCTGGACAGAGTTAACTCTGGCGATGAGGCTGTGTTGGCGCAGGTCGCCGAGCAGTTCAAGATTACGGGTGAAACGCCAATAGTCCACAATCTTACGACGGGTAGCAAAGACCCCAAGCTGATGTTCGATGATGGCTTTGTGTCCTTGGAGTATGACGAGTACGCGGATGTTGACAACCCCGCCTCTTTCGTCGAGAGCACTCTGGGGCACAACACCTTCCTCAAAGAGCATACGGTGTACTACTGGATTGAGGACACGCCACCAGACGGCTTCCACGCTACCGATGGTGACAGGCACTACTTCGTAGTGTATCTGGATGGCGAGCT
>CACXDP010000092.1 GCA_902766445.1 uncultured Coriobacteriaceae bacterium | reverse complement strand
GCGTTGCTTCCGGACTGGAGCCACAATCTGAGGCGATACGACGCCCATGCCCGAGGTACTAGGTGCCGCTTGTCTGTCTCCCGGCTGCGGAGGACGGTTGGGCACCTTGTCAATCGCTGCCTTTAGCTCAGGCGTCAACACCACATCACGAAACTTGTTTGCGACGTAGTCGGTATTGTCGCCCTCACGCACGTTCTTGCGACGGCGACTGGCATTGTGAACCGCGTCTGCCGCCGTGTGTACCGCATTGTTAATCCCCCACCTTACAAGAATAATTATCCCCGTAAGCACCGCGACTACTACGATCATCCCTATTATTGTTACTGGATCGTTTGTTGCGCTAATTGCAAGCCTCACCATAACGACCACCTCACAACATGTCGACCTTTGATTTAATTTGTCCAAGCTTCGAGCGAACCGTCACATACGGGTCAAGCCCCAACATCCCTTTTTCGAATGCTGTCATAAGCGAGTTCATTTGCGTGAGACCATGCACGAGGCCCTTGTGAGTTCGCCAGTGCGTAAAGCAAAACCGGAACTGATGCTCGCCCATATAGTCAGGAAGTGCATTCAGCTGCGCTTCGAAGCCCTCTGATGAGTTCGTGAAGAGGATCATCTGACGAGACGCATTGATCTTCCAACCCACCCCGGCACCCGCGTCGGCGAAGTCGATACGCCTTACGACCGCCGCCAGCGCACCGAAGTCAAATACTGGCGTGGCGTAGACGAACTCACGCTCATAGAAGCCCGCTTCCCGCGTAACGATCTTGCCCTGCGCACGCAACTCGCTGCCTTTCTTCATCCCGTAGGCAATGGCAGGGACTATGATTGCCACCGAAAGAACAACTGTTATCAGCATTACATCCATAGCAGCTCCTCATCACTCTGTGCGGGCCGTAGCCATCACCGTGCGCATGAGCTCTTCGGAGCGCGCTCCTGTGCCCAGGCCCTGCAGGTCTGCCACCGCATTCGTCACTTCTTGGCTGTCATAGCCGTCTGGCCCATCGTCACTATAGCCCCCTGCTTCGAGACGACTGATGGAGAACCATTTGCTCGGCACAAAGATGCCAATGGCGCCCCCGCTATCGAGCCCCACCCAGGCGATGGCACCAGCCGCAGTGTATTCCACACGAGATGAGTCCTCAGCCCACGCTACAGGTGACGCCCATGTCTGACCAACGTTGTCCTGCTTGTAAGAGAGGCACAGAATCGCATTGTCAGTGCCCTTTATGCAAATCGTCGCATTCTGGTCCCCACGCATGAACTTGCTGGGCTTGTCGTAGACGACCTCGACCTTGTCATCCCAGTACGCCGGGAGATCGAACGTGTAGCCGCCAAGGGAGATGCTCTCGCCGCTCTGCTCCGACTCGGACGCAACGGCTTCGTCGAACGTTATGCCCTTCGCAATCGTCGCCATGAACTCGGTCGCAATCTTTTCCGCATCTTCTTTCGCACTCATGTCACATGTCGTTGCCTGAGACAATCGGCAGGCATCGGTCAACTGCGAGCCCAGTTCCTGCGCCTTTTTATCGCCAAATACGAAGGAGCCGAACACGACGCGCTTACCATCTGGCGACGAAAGGCAGGCGAGGATGCTAACATCATCGCCTCCTGCAAGCTGCAGCGTACCGTTAGACAGCTTTCGTGTCTCGGATACGTAGCCCGCGCCTGCCTGATCCCAGTAGCTCTGGTTTTTCTCAAACCACAGAAGCGTCATATTGTCTTGCTTGATGAGAGGCCAGCCGCCGTTCTCCTCGCAGGTCACGCCGTCGCATGCCAGCAACGCCGCAGGCATCGTAAACGTGAAGCCGTCGCAATCAAAGACCCGGTCCACCGTCACGCATTCCTCGGCAACCCTCACGAGACAGTCCAAGCAGGTATCCATGCCATAGTCGTCAAACGACTTGACCGCGCCAAAGGACTGCAGGTCGGCATAGGCGAGCACCTTGCTGTGGAAGAGGTCGGTGTCCTTGCTATACAAGGCTCCCTGCGCGGTCTGCCAACCCGTGTAAATGACCAGCTCGCACGTGGATGACACGGGCACGAGCAATTCGTAGCCCATTTCGGAGGTGTAGATGCTGACTTCCTGACCGGATTTGAGCGTTGCCGTCGCCTTGGGCTCTGCATCACCATAGAGCAGGTGTTTTGCCGCGTTCTGGCTCGGGAACTCCTTGATCTGCAAGATGCTCACCGGCTTGTCATCTCTCGTACTGTGGATATCGTTGCACAGGATGTCGTACTGCGTCAGCTTCTCGCCGCCAAATGTGGTGCTCGACTTCTCGACGCTCACCTCGTCACGCCAGTATTTGGGCATCCTGAAGTACCAGCCATCACCAAAGAGGCTGGCTTTGACAGCATCCTCTTTTTTATCTGAACAGGTTTTGAGATGGTATTTCTGCGCGTCGTTTTCACGATGGTCCATAACTGCCGAATGATAGAGGTTAATATCATGGCCATTGGTGGAGAGACCAATCTCCGTTTCCTCGTAATGGAACATGTCGACATGACCGAACTTTGCCCCAGGCAGACTCACGTTGAGGAAGCTCAAGTTTCCCCTTGGCCCAAAGGAGTCGTACTCGTTGTACACGTTGTGGATGTTCTCGTAACCGTCTGATATGTCCTCGTCAGATGTAATGACCTTAATGCCGCCGAAGGTGTACACGTGGATGTCCTCCTGCTTGGTCTTTTTTGACCACCACTCATCCCCGTTTATCTCGTGCGTTAGCTTGGCGCCCACGGCACTCGCGCACGCCCCACCTAAGCTGTGGCCACACACGAGGAACACGAGTCGTTGGGAGGTCTTGTCGAGCCCATTATCCTTGGCATATTCCTCCAGCAGCGTTTGCACTGTCTGTTCATAGTCGTAGGCATTATCATAAATCTCTGTGTCCAAGAAAGGCTGCGGATCGCCCTTGAGCCAGTCCCCAATCTTTTCCCTACTGGTTTGCGTGCCACGCGTGACCACTACCACATACGTAATCCCGTCAACTTTCGAATTCTTCATTCCGAACGTTACTGCGGCTGAGAATCCGTCTCTCATAGTCGCTCGATCCAAGTAATTCTTTGCTACCACCTTTTTTAGACCTAGGTCGCGCATCTCCTTCTCGATGTCCAACGCAAGCCAACTGTTTGCCTTCGCGCTCAGTTCTGCTGCCGCAATGGCTATGTCGTCATCAAACTCAAAAGCTGAGGTGGTGGCAAGACGCTCCAGCTTAAAGCCATTGCCTGAACTCCCTGACGACTTGCCTGCGAACGCAACGCATGGCATCATGCCAATCACCACAGTAACGACTGCCACCGCCAGCATCATACGCGCCAGTCTTCTAAAACGTTTGGATGCCATCTCACTCACCAGCCTCTCCCTAAATCTTTACGCCTCTTGAATCAGTTCACAAACAGTTCGCTGCGCTTGTCCAGGTAGAGTTTCTCGAGATACCACTGAAGCGCAATGAGACCGCCATACAGCAGGAGAGTGGGCAGAGTCGCGGTAATCAAATACCCTGCAATTTCTCCTAAATACTCGCCATAGGACACGAACGCCTGAAAGAGCGAGGGCAGGACACTCACTATTACTATGACGACAATAATAGGAATCCTCATCAAGTAGACCGTAGGCGCATCACGTTTGAACTGAGCGAGCCGTCCGCGAGCGTAGATGCAATAGAGACCCACTAACACAAACCCCAAGGCAAGCACAATTGTCATGAAGGAAAACCCCGACAGAAAGCCGCTTGCTGGCCCCGTAGCGGGCCCGACCAAACCCAGAAGGCTCGCCCCCTGAAACATCTTCACCGCGTAATAAGCACACATCAGTGCCTGCACATACAGAGACGCCCACACGATGAACTTGTAGTAGTTCATGGGCTTTGCAGTCTGGACTTCTAGCGGCGCCTTAAACGCAGCCTGAAACGACTCGCTCACACGAAACCTGAAATCGTCCCACGACGTGGGGATCGCTCCGGTCACTGGTCGATTTACCGGCTGATAGGGAGCGACATTTGGCCTCACGGCTTCTCTTTGCGGCACTCCCTGCGGACTCGTTGGGGGCCGCCTAGACGTGGCTTGCGGACCGCCGATAGACGATCCGCATTTCGGGCAAAATCTCGCTTGCGGACTGAGCTGTGACCCACATCGGCTGCAGAACATGTCCCCACCTTCCCGTAGCGCTCCAAGTTGTCCATTTCAGCTTACAACAGAGAGGGCGGATGAGTCCCAACGAGCACACCTTATTGTGTGTCATTAAGTGTCACGACACTCTTTACCTGCAATAATACGTCGTAAGACAGGCGATGCCTTGGACGACGTTCAAGGCAGTTGCGTTTGCCCTACCCAAATCACCCCCCAACTGCTACGATATGCGTACCACACCGCGAATGCCCCGCGCATCGCTTCGCACATAAAATGAGAGACCGTCTAGGAGGGCACTTCGCCTTTCGAGGCCTCTCGTCCTATGGCGAAGCTTCGCGGTGTGGTAGCTGTGGCGGAGTGTCCTCCCAAACGAACTCGTATCAAGCCTACTCCAGCCATCGCGACTACGCATCAGCAACGTGGTATCAGTTTGTCTCAACCGTGTCCCATATGCGCCCAACCATGATGAGACCAAACGCTACCACTCCAGACGCAGGCCGGAGTCAAACCATGTGCCAGCTTGACGCCCATACATTGACCATGGTCATCCGTGGGTTCAGCAACGAAATCACCGTGCGCTGGCTCGCGGACAAGTTATGCGTCTCGCGCTCGACGCTCGCACGCTGCAAGAACGGTGCGTGGCCGCCCTCCATCACGCTCGAGGCCGTGTACGGGGCGTTCGATGAGTGTCGCGAGCGCTTCTTTGAAGGTGACGGGGATGCACTCGCGCGATCGGCCATCATGCAGCTCCAAGGACAAGGCATACAGACGCTGCCGCTGGAGCAGACTCTCGAACGAAACGGATACGAGGCCTTCCTCACCACGCTGCTGAGCCATGCGCAGAGCGGAGAGCCACTGGAGCCACTCGCATCCGAGGACGCAGCGCCAGCCTCGGACAGCCCTCCCACCGTCACCGAGCACCCAATCGTGCGGGATCCCGGTCTCCTCCTCGCCATCCCCCTAGCCGTCGTATTGTTGATGGGCCTCTTCAACGTGTCGCTCGCCTCTCTGCTCGCGTGGGCGAACGACAATTGGGAGGCATTCGTGCTCGTCTCTCTTTTCATCGCTCTGCTACCCGCCATCCCAGGGACGCTCGTGGACGCACCACTCGCTTGGCACACGTTCAAGAAGGACCATCCCGACGTGCCCTTCTCGTGGAAGGCGTTC
>CACXDP010000091.1 GCA_902766445.1 uncultured Coriobacteriaceae bacterium | reverse complement strand
GGCGCTGACGTCGGACCCGATCAGAACTTGTTGGCGGCGGTGGTCAAATCCGGACTCGACATAGAGGGTCGCGTCTTCGTCCTGCGCCGCAAGCAGCTTGCGGTGGTAGCTCATGGGCAGCAGCGTTCCAGAGAAGAACACGGCCGCTCTGGCTTGCTTCAGGCGCTCTTCGAGGTCGCTGCTCGGGTCCACGCAATAGATCCTGAGCCTCCGGCCCCCGCTCTCGGTCCCGCCGAGGAACGTGACGTATCCGGTCTCGCTGCGTTGCAAGGCGCCAAGAAAGCCACGGACCTTGAAGCCCGTATCGCGCAGGGCGAGGAAGACCTCGATCGTGCCCGCGCCTGTCGCCCCTGGCCACCGGCCGTCCCCGTGCGCGTCACCCACATCGGGCGAGAACTCTTCGAGGGCGGTGTCGATGCCACCGGAGAGTGCCGTAAGCGACTCCACGAACGTATCGCTTATGCGAGCTCTTTGGTAGGTTGGTCGGCCTGTCCGTCCCTTGGAGCTCGGTTGCTCGCCGGCCGGCAGGGCGTTGTCCCAGGCGGGAAAGGCGGCCACGACGGCATGCACGGCTTTGGCCAGCTCCCCGAACGCGCCCCTCTTGCGCAGGAGCCGCTTGAGTTCCTCGAAGTCAGATGCGGCGATCTCGGCGCTGTACATCTCTCGCATGCGCTCCACGAGGTTGTGGGCCTCGTCAACAAGAAAGACGGTGTCGCCGCTGCCCGGTTCGTCGGCGACGCCAAAGAGTCCCGCCGAAGGAGCGAACGCATAGTGGTAGTCGCAGATGATGACGTCCGCCCACCGCGCCACGTCGCGCTGGAGCTCGTAGGGACAGATGCGGTGACGCGCGGCCACTTCTTTGATGTGGGTAGAATCGAGCACGTCGTGGGTCGTGATCGACTCAAAGAGGGCGTCGTTGACCAAGTCGTAGTGGCCGCGGGCGAGTGGGCACTCGACGGGATTGCAAAGAGACGCCAGCGGACGGGCCCGCACGTCTGTGCTGCGTGCGTTGGCGCGGAGCGGGCAGATCTTGTCGCGGGCAGACGCGACCAGCACGTTTGTGGTGATGGCTTGTTGCCTGAGCAGGTCGAGACATTCGAGGGCGGCGCGGCGCGTCATGGTCTTTGCCGTGAGGTAGGCGATCCGCGAGACCTCGCCCGAGCCCATTGCCTTGAGCGCGGGGTATAGGGTCGCGATCGTCTTGCCGGAACCGGTGGGCGCCTGCACAAAGAGACGCCTGCCTTCGTGGATGGTTGCGCTGACGGCGTCCATGAGTTTCTGCTGGCCGCCCCGCGGCTTGAGGGGGAATGTGAGCGAGGAGAGGGACTTCTTCCGCTGCTCGTCGTGGTTGGTGCGCCACGTGGCCCAGCGCTGCGCCTTTTCGAGAAGGGAAAAGAACCACGCCTCGATGCCGGGCATGTCGTACGTGCGCTCGATTTGGCGCACTTCTCCGGTGGTCATGCTCGCGTAGGTGATCCTGACTACGACCTGCTCTCCAAAGGCGGTCGCGAGTGCGGCCGAACCCCGCGTTTTGCGCAGGTAAAGGTAGGCGTAGCAGAGCGCCTGCGCCTCGTGGATGGCGGCTGGCTCTTCGATGGTGGAGACGTCGCGTGAGACGCCTTTGATCTCGTCGATGACGAGTGGGTGCGTGCCGTCGTCGATGATACCGTCGGCGCGTCCCTCGACGCAGAGGAAGAACCCCGCTTGGCCGTTTACGGCTTCTTCGCTGATGTCGAGGCGGGCGGCATGCGGGCTGAAGGAGCCGTCGGGAAAGAAGACGGAACAAGCGAGTGGCACCTCCGCTTGGTACGCCTCCCCGCCTTGGGCCTGCAGCATCCGGTGAATGTTGCTGCCGACCTGCGCTGCCTCGACGCTACTGTGCAGGTTGTCCCCCGAGCCGATGTCTCCCGTGCGCAAGAGGAACTCGACGAGTCTGCGTACCGATATCCGCAACGTTCGCATGTCGCCTCCTCGCGTTTGGACGGGCGCCCAGTCAATGGTAATCCAAAGCGGCGGACGGACAAAGTCTCCGGGGGCTTTTGTCGGCGCCTGAGCGTCCGGGACTGCGTAGCAGTTGGAAGTGCCCCGCACGTCCGGACGGATAGCCGCCGTAAAGGTCCGCGCTGGCGTGGCAGTTGCCGAGTGCCCCGCACGTCCGGACGGATAGCCGCCGTAAGCGTCCGCGCTGGCGTGGCAGTTGCCGAGTGCCCCGCACGTCCGGACGGATAGCCGCCGTAAAGGTCCGCGTCTGCGTGGCAGATTGTCGGCGACGGATCTGCATGCAGCGAAGATGACGTGGCACGCGGTTGGGCACTGTGTTTGTGTGTCTTGGTGCCAATAAGGGAGAGCGGGATGCTAGGTGTGGTCTGACATGGGCATGGTCTTCCTTTTCTTTGCGTTGCATGTGACCATCGTGACGGCAGTGGGCTCCCTACCCCTAACTGTCGCATGGGGGTGTCGCATGAAGCGTTTGAAGGCGCAAATGATTAAGTCATTGCGACATTTTGCCTCGCTGAGTCAAATATGGTATGAAGGGGTGGCGGCTACGAGAATGGGGGTAGGCCATGCGAAGAAGGTCTATGCGAGTGGTGGGGGCTGTGGCGGCAATGGCAATGTGTGTGGGCTTGGGTGCCTGTTTAAAGCCTGTGCCTCTTGACGAGCCCAAAGAAAGCGTGCCCGTCGAAGATGCCCGCACGGACGAAAAGGACCCGGACACGCCGACGGAAAAGCCCGCGCAGACGGACGCCGGCACGGACGCGCCGACGGAAAAGCCCGCGCAGACGGACGAAAAGGACCCGGACGCACAGACGGACGCCCGCACGGACGAAAAGCCCAAGGACGCGCAAGCTGAGAAGCTTGTCGGGGTGTCTATCAACCTCTCTGACGACTCTATCCTGAAGTTCGACGGCGACGCAGCGTCAGCTCAGCTGGTTGAAGATATGCGCGCAGGAAAGACACCCACGTCATGCACCGTGCTCTACGACCAGATGGGCGCCCTTCCGAGTGTGACCATCACTGACGCGCGCACGATGCGCGAGGTGTACAAGAAGCTGGCGCGCATGCACGTCGAGGGCAAGACGGACATGAGCATCACCGACAACTACCACTTCGTCTCGTTCGAGCTCCAAGACGGCGCGAAGGTATCGTATGGCTTCGAGGGAGAGGGCATCCTCGCGCGTGGAAAGCAGAACTATGCGGTGCGGGACCAGAGTGGCCTGTGGACGTACGTGCGCCAACTGCAAGAGCAGCAACTCCGTGAAGAGTCGGCCGGAGATGACTGGCTTGCCATTGAACTTGACGACGAAGAAGAGCTGGTGCAAAGCTGCCCGACCTCGGCGCCTGCGGGGGAGGTCGTGCAGGTCATCGTGCCGGTCGTGCTTGACGTCGACCGGCATGTCGCGGTGAACGGCAACGAGGACTTCGGGTCGTTCGTCACGGGCGACACGTACGAGTTCGTCATGCCCGACAAACCGGTGACCATACGCGTGTGGACCGACAACGAATTCACGCCCGGCTCGTAAACGACCCGCTAGGCGCGTCTCGCCTTCCGTGTGGACGTGCCGCCTTATCACAGAAGCCGCATGATGTGCAGTCTTGAAATGCGCCGCGATTCGCGGTATTAGGCATTGTTCGCGGTTTTTCAAAGGGGTGGTGCGAGTGAATGCGATCACGGCTCTGTGCGCGGCGACTGGAGTCGGCGACTCCATGTTGGTTGCGGTCAACGAGCGGCTTTCTGCGGCGGGACTCTCGATCTCCGAAGAAGACGCTTCCATGTTGGCTGTGCAGCGGGCCGAGTTTCTTGCAGAGACTGAGCGGGTGGAGTTCGGCACTCCCGCTCTGCTTGCCATAGCGGAGACGGTCGCGAGTTCGCCCTACCTGACGCCAAGAAACGCCGCCGACGTGCTTTCCCGTCTGCAAGGGACCTTCTACGAGCTGCGGGACGAGCTTCCTGTGGATGTGCCTGACTCGGAGATAGTGGAGGCGTTGCGCGGCTGCCTCGACGAGTTGGGAGACGCGAACGACGTGTCAAAGACGCCCACGGACGAGCTCATGGCCTACTCGGCAAACTACCTGCTGGCGCTCGATGCCGAGGACGCGGCCGAGTATCGCATCGTGGATGACGCGGGGCATGCGTACGTCTTTGATCCGTTCGAATGGGACTACGACGAGATGGCGTCTGGCTGGGATGGAGAGGGGTGGGCCGATGACTGGGACGATTAGCGTGTCCGGCGAGGGAATGTGCCGCGCAGACCCCGAACGCGCTCGACAAGGCTTTGCCCGACTGATGGCCTATGTTGCCAATCTCTACTCCATGGGCGAATCGTCTTCGATCTCGGGCTTCGAGGCGCGGCAGCTTGCGGAGTCAATCATATACGTGTTGGGTATCACCCATGCGACGGCAGACGGAGCGGCGCGTGTCCTCGATGCGGACGACCCCATCGCGCTCTGGCACGCGGGCTTCGACGCGCTTGATGCCCGCATGGACGCCGCGCTCGATGTGCGACG
This sequence comes from uncultured Coriobacteriaceae bacterium, assembly GCA_902766445.1. Taxonomy (GTDB): domain Bacteria; phylum Actinomycetota; class Coriobacteriia; order Coriobacteriales; family Atopobiaceae; genus RUG440. The sequence continues at coordinate 17,659 of CACXDP010000091.1, read as the reverse complement.
GGAGATTATTGTCCTCATGCCGACGATCCGCAACGTTGCGTTGCGCGATACCCTGGCGAGTTTGGGTGAGCTAAAGAAACGCTACGACACGCGCTTCATGGCACACGAAGTTCCTTGCGACATAGACTACCAGCTGAGCAACCCAGTTGACCCGAGTCTCATGGGTATCGACTACATCGAGGCGTACCTTGCGCAACTGCTCGAAGAGACGCGCTGGATTGCACAGTTCGACGTCAAGAGCTGTATCGCCGTGCTCGAGCGCGTCTGTCCCGACTACCGGGGCCTGCACGTCAACCTCTACGACCTACTAGCGCCTCACGAGGACGAGCTCCAGGACGGGACAAAGTAACCGGGGGAGTTTGTCCCGGGACCTCCCCCCGAGGCCCATGGGCACGCCCGTTGGCGTATTATTGAGTGCAGGATCGAGGGACTAACGCTCATTTCAAGGTAAGCTCGAGGCACTGCACAGGCCGAAGTCTTCGCTGCTGGCAAAGTAGTCGTATAGGAGGCGCTCGCGTGATTCTCTATCATGGAAGCAACGTGGAGGTGCGAGAACCAGTCCTGACCCGCTCGCGCGCTGCCCTCGACTTTGGTGCCGGATTTTACACGACCACAGACTTCGACCAGGCGGGGAAGTGGGCCGTGCGCGTGTCGAAATGGCGTGGGGGAGAGCCGACAATCACGGCATTTGAGACTCGCTCGGAATCGTGGTCACGTCTGTCCATTCTTCGATTTGATAGCGCAAACAAGGACTGGCTCAAATACGTGGTGCGTTCCAGAACGCTTCGAGCGGTTGAATCCCAGCACGACGTTGTGGCTGGTCCCGTTGCGGACGATCGGACCGTGAATGTCATCAACCTGTACCTCGAGGGCACCATTACAGAAAACATGGCACTCGAGCTGTTGCTGCCAATGCGCTTCACGGACCAGTGGGTAATGAAGACCTATGCCGCCATAGAGGCGCTGGATTATAAGGAGACAATCAGATTATGAGCAGAGTGAGTGCCACCTCCCTGCGGTACTACGACCACGCCGTGACCGACCTCATCGTGGGGAAGTACAACCTCGACCGCATGGAAGCCCTCCGGCGGTTCGTCTCATCGAAGACGCATACGTGGCTGGAGCAGTCCGAATACGGCTTGCAGTGCTTCGGTGCGCCCGGGCTATTCGACATGTGGGAGAGTGAGGTCGTCACGGGGAGTCCTCTCAACTCCGTCTACCTGCGAGGTGAATGACGATGTCTGAGACAATAAGCGAAGAAATGTGGTTCTTCATGTATCTGCTGGAGCACTACGCCGAGTTCAAGAATCGACCCACTGGCGAGGTGCTTCGCGAGTGGGACGAGCGCGAGTTGACGCAGGAAATCTACGACGGGTACTTCCAGTATCACCAAGAGCGGCTGGAGAACGCGTACGACGACATCGATTGTCTCATGGAAACGGGGCAGCACAGGACAAAGTAACCGGGGGAGTTTGTCCCCCGACGAGGGGCTTGACTCGCCCGGAAAGTCCTATTCGGGTTCGATGCCGATCGTTACGCCGAGTACTGCAGGTACCCGTGCTTGCCCGAGCGCTTCACGGCGAGTAGGGCGGCAAATGCCTTCGAATAAGCACCGTGCAGGTCGCCTACCTGTTCGGGATAGCAGACGAAACCGGCGGACAGCTCGAACGTGTGCTTCTTGCCCGCAAGCTCGCAGGTAAGGTCTGCGCTCATGAGCTCTGCCAGGTAGTCTCCCATACGCCTCGCGTCGTCGCCAAACACCATGACCACGAACTCGTCGCTGCCGTTGCGGCCGACGATCGACCCCTTGGGAAACACACGCTCCGCCTCGCGCGCAATCGTGCGTAAGCCGAGGTCTCCGAGCTCGTGTCCACATATGTCGTTCGCGACCTTGAAGTCGTCGATGTCCATGAGAGCGAGCGCATAGGCCTCGCTCTCGCTTCCGCTTAGCCGCTTGGCTATGGCGATGTCCACGCCCTTGCGGTTGGGGAGACCCGTCAGGTCATCGTGAGTTACCATTCGCTCAACCTTGTCCATCAGACGACGATTGGCGATGCGCCCGCCGATGAAGGAAGCCACCGTTTTGAGCACACGTATGGAGTCCAGGTCCTCCTTGAGCATGTAGTTGTCAGCGCCGAGGAAGCCCAGCAGCCTATCGCCGATGTAGAAGGGGGTCGCCAGCATGCGAGTGATGTCCTGGCGGGAGAGCTGCCAATACAAGCGCGGGTCCGTCTCTCTCAGCTCCTCGACGTCGGGAATCACGACGACGGGATCTTGGGAAAGCATGCGCTCCCATGTCTCGAACTCGGAAAGGTCGAGGTCCTGGAGCGTATCGATCTGTGGCTCAACGCCCTCGGCGCACCACTCGAAGGTGTTGCTCGCGGTCGTTTCACCGTACTCAAAGACGTACAGTCGCTCGGGATGGATGGCCTCACTCACGATTTCTAGCGTGCGGTTCATGGCGACGTCGTAGCTGAGTTCTCCGTTGAGCGCGTCGGCGATGTGGATGATGAGGTCGGACGTGTCCAATCCCACCCGCATCTCTTCGCGTTCGTGGTACTCCTCGTCGGCTTTGGAGAACGCATATACGCAGCAGCCCTCTATAGGTGATGGTGCGATGTGGAAGCTCATCCAGTGGCCTGTCTCGGGGCTGTAGACGGTGTCGTGCACCTCTTCGCCGAGCACCGCAGCGCGGTAGCAGTACGGGAACCACATCTTGCTTGCATTTGGGGCCGTCTCGAGGAACGAGCGTCCCGTGAGGTCGAGGTCACCGAAGTCGGCCCACTTACGGTAGAGGTCGTTCGCGTACACGTACTCCGCATCGACTACCTCATCGCCCGCGTCGTTCAGCACCACGCGGAACACGGCGTAGCCAACGGGCACGTCACCGAACGACCCCAACGCAGTGCCGAGCATGGTGGGCACGCCTACCACGACGTAGGCGCTTGCGTCCCGCGAGGACGAGACGGACATCGTATAGAACTGGAAGCCAGAGCCGTACTCGAGCCTCCCTGCGACCAGCTCCCATGTACCGGATATCTCGCTGCGCGCACACGCCGCAAAAAACTCAGTGTCGAGCTTGCGCTGCACGCGATTGATGCGAAGGCCGGAGTGACCCTTTTTTACGATGCCCGTGCTTTCGAGGAATTCGCCAAAGGAGCGATTGTCGCGCACCACGAACCATTCGTCGCCCCGCACCTCAAATACGCCAGCCGGGAATTCCGAGATCGAGATGCCCTCGATGCCTTGGCCGTCGTCGTATTCCGAGAAGTCCGTGAGGCTGAGGCTGCAGGCCGCGTTCCAGTACGGCTCCTCTTCGCGAGGTTCGCGGGCGATGTTGCGCGGGGTCCCAGTGGCTTGGGCGATCTGCTCGAGCGAGCGTGGTGGCGAGAACAGGTAGCCCTGCAGCATGTCGCATCCTATGCTTTCGAGGAAGGATGCCTGCTCCTCGGTCTCGACGCCCTCGGCGAGCGATCGCATTCCGATTCGCTTTGCCATGCGCACGATGCCCGAGATGATGGAGCGGGTCTTCCCCCAGTCCTTCTCGGCGCCGCGCAAGAACTCCATGTCGAGCTTGAGCACATCGAATTCGTATCGTTGCAGCACGTTGAGCGAAGAGTAGCCGCTGCCAAAGCCATCAAGCCACACCTCGAATCCCGCGTCGCGCAACGAGCGTACCTGCGCCATGAAGAGCTCGGGTTCGGAGTGGATGGCGGACTCGGTGAACTCGACGTGCAGCAGGTCGTGTGGCACGCCCAGTGCGTCCGCGCGTGAGGCGATTTCGCGCGTGACGTCGAAGCGCGTCAGATCTCGGTACGAGATGTTTACCGAGACGGGCACGATGGAGACCCCCAGCTCGCGCTTCCTCGCGAAGTCCGCGAGGACGCAGTCGACCATATGCAGGTCCAGACGGTGCAGGAGCGACGCGTTCTCGAGCGCCGGGATGAACTTGTTGGGAGGCAGAAGGCCGTACTCGGGGTCTATCCAGCGCGCCAGGGCCTCTTCCTCGCAGACCATGCCGGTAGACGAGCGCACGACCGGCTGGTAATAAGGACGAATCCAGCCCTCCGCTATGGCACAGTCCAGGCTCTCGAGTACGTGGTTGCGCAGCTGGGCATCCGTGCCCATCTTGTTGGTAAACCACGTCAGGTGGGACTGCCATGTCGCGCGGTCCATGTCGCAGGCTGTCTTGGCTCGGTCGAAGCCGACGGCGACGATGTCATCATGCTCGTCGCAGGCATACAGGCCCACACGTACGGGTGGCACGCGCTCGAAGTTGGCAGAGGCGAAGTCGGCAAAGAGGGCCATGACCTTCTTTTCGACGCCCTGTTCCGGGGCGAAGGCATAGAAGTGGTCCTCGCCGAAGCGAGAGCAGGCCTCGCTGCCAAATTGAGTTCGCAGTGAGTCGGCGAAGGCGCACAGGAGCCTGTCTCCCTCGGCCCTTCCGTAGTGCGTGTTGAACGCCTGCATGCCCGTGATGTCGAGCGCCACAGCGACGGCTCGCTGCTCCAGTCCCGAGAGCATGGTCGTGGCCATGCGCGCGAGCTCGTGAAAGCGCGTCATGGCAGAGAGCCCAGTGAGCCAGTCGACGGCGCTCGTGGGGGACACGCGAACCAAGAACACGTCGAACGTTGGGCGACCGTGATCGGAGTCGCTCACCAGCCTGCCGTAATCCACGACGGTGACCAGCTTGCCCGTCTTCGTCTTTATGCGGTAATACACGTGGTCCAGGTCGTCGTGGTTGTGTACCTGGCTCCAGATGCTGTCTTCGACGGCGTCGAGGTCGTCTTCGTAGACAAAGTTGCGGAAGGATCCCTGCGTGAGTTCCAGGAAGTCCTGCGCGGAGTCACACTCAAAGAGCTCGAACACGTAACGGTTCGCATGAATAAGCTCTTGGTCCCCGTCGGCATAGTAGCGGATGAATCCACCGGGTAGTGCCTCGCTGTCCAGCAGGGTGCGGTCCTCAAAAGGGGCAGAGCACGACTCGCGCATGGTGCGCTCCTTCGATGGGAGAATCGATCGGTTCACTTCACAAATATAGTATCTCATTTCTTCCCTGAAAGCGGGACAATGTCTCCGGGGGAGTTTGTCCCAACTTGCCAAGGAGGTATCAATGCGCTTTGACTTCACTACCATTCCCGACCGTCACGGACACGACGCCATCGCGGTGGACGGCCTCGGTGACGGCACGGGTTTCTCGCCCGCAGCGCCGAAGAAGGGCTTCGACTCCATCCCTCTCTGGGTTGCGGACATGAGCTTCGCCACGGCCCCGTCCGTGACCCGCGCCATCCACGAGCGCGTGAACCATCCCTTCTTTGGCTACTACGAGGCGAGCGACGCCTACTATCAGGCCATCATCGAATGGCATCGCACGCGCAAGGGCATCGATGAACTCCGACCTGAGCACATCGGCTACGAGAACGGCGTTCTGGGGGGCGTGGTGAGCGCCCTCAACGTGCTCTGCTCGCGCGGCGACAACGTGCTCGTGCACTCGCCGACCTACGTGGGCTTCACCGCCGTGGCTGAGGCGAACGGCTACCACCTGATACACAGCCCGCTCGTGCTCGACGAGGCTGGCATCTGGCGCATGGACCTCGAGGACATGGAACGCCGCATCGTCAACGACCACATCCACGCGGTCATCTTTTGCTCGCCGCACAACCCCTGTGGGCGCGTGTGGGAGCGCGCCGAGCTCGAACAAGCTATGGAGCTCTTTGAGCGGCACCAGGTGTGGGTCATCTCCGACGAGATCTGGTCCGACCTGCTTCTCGATGGCCACACGCACATCCCGACCCAGTCAGTCTCGCCGTGGGCGCACGACCACACCGTGGCCTTCTACGCTCCGTCAAAGACCTTCAACCTCGCGGGACTCATCGGCTCCTACGGCATCGCCTACGACCCTTGGCTGTGCGACCGCATCAACAAAGAACAATCTCTCACGCACTACAACGCCCAGAACGTCCTGAGCATGCATGCGCTCATCGGTGCCTACAGCGAGGAGGGTGCGGCTTGGACTGACGAGCTCTGCCAGGTGCTCTCGGCAAACGCAGCGCTCGCCCACAAACGCCTGAACGGCTATCCCGGCGTCTCCTGCGCGCAGCCCGAGGGCACCTACGTGCTTCTCGCCGACTGCCGCCAGTGGTGTGATGAGCACGGCGTGAGCTACGCAGACTTTCCGCGGCTCGGCTGGGACGTGGGGGTGACCTGGCATGACGGGCGTCTCTTTGCGTGTTCCGGTTTCGTGCGCATCGCGGTCTCGGTGCCTCACGCACAGGTTGAGGAAGCCCTCGACCGCCTGGATCGCTACGTTTTCTGACGTGAACGCAAAACCGGCCACTGCTCAAGCTTTGCGTAAGCGGTAAAGGTCAAAGAGGTATTCCCCTTTGGGCAATTCTTTAGAAGCAGGTCGCCACAGGGGATTAACCCCCGTGGCGACCCCCATGTTGTCTACAGGGGGTTACCCCCTGTGGCTATGCTCATTCGCGGCTGGCGAGGTAGGCGTCAGCGGCGGCCCAGTAGCGGTAGAAGGCGCTCATGGAATCCTTGGCCTCGGCGGGCTGTGACGTGCTGGCGGTGATTGTGTTGGCGTAGGACAGGGCTGAAGCCTCGACCAGCGTGGTTCCTGCGGTAGTCTGCAGCTCGAAGGTATGTCGGTTGGCCAGCTCGTGGGCGTCGATGTCTTCGTACGCGATGCGCAGCCACCCGCCTCCCATATCCTGCGCCTCGGTCTCTTGGCCGTCGAGCCGTGCCGTTACCGGGCCGTCATAGCCCTCGGCGAGTCGGAAGTTGAACGTCAGGGTGGTGGCGGTGTCGAGCCGGAGCTGGTAGCTGATGCGGGCGACGTCACTGGAAACGCTCGACTTCGTGCATGCGTGGCGCTCGGTGGCGGCGGCAACGGCCTCGTGATTGAAGCTCTCCTCGAAGTGCGTGGCCATCTCGGCGTAGTCGCTCCCGATCTTCCAGCCGCGTACGGCCGAGAGGTAGGGCTGGGCGTAGTGGCCATAGTCCGCCAGTGCCTCCACCAAGGCGATGGTCTCGTTGTCGAACTTGCCCTTGCGGCTCTCGAAGTTCTTGACGTAGGTCTCCACGGAGCAGGTTTCCTCTATCGATTTGCCCTGCCCGTAGTGCAAGGTGGCTGTGATGGTGTCGGCCATCTGAATCGAGCTGACGTAACAAGAGAAGCCGTAGTAGGTCCCGCTCTCGTTGGTGAACTCGGCGTCGTAGGGCACCCGCTGCTCGAAGCCACCCCTACCCGCCACGGAGAAGTCCACGTAGCAGGCCTTCCGCTCCTCTTCGCTGAGGCCCGAGAGGTCCGTGAAGAAGTTGACGCCTATCTTGCCCTCCAGCGTGAGCGAGTGGGTGGTGAAGCTGGGCGACCAAGGTCGAGGGGCGACAACCAGGTGATTGGACGTGTTGCCCTGCGCGTCATAAAGAATGCTCTTTTCGAAGCGGTCTCCCTCGAAGTGGCCTCCCTCGGGCGTCTGGATGTAGAGGTTATCAGCGATCTGGACGGCGCAGTCGGAGCTCACTATGCTGTCTGCAAACAACTCGAAGCGCTCCACGGACGCCCCGACCACGAGCTCAGAGGCGGTGACGCCGGTGCCTGTGACGGGATTTGAAGACGATTCGCCGCTGATCGTAACCCTGCCACCGTCGATGGTGACGACATGGCCGCGTGCCATGACGGAGCGAGATGGGGTGCCGCTAGTGGAGATAGTGAGGTCACCCCTCAGCGTAAGATTGCCATCGTTCACCTTGATGCCATAGCTCTCGGAGCGCACAGTGCCCGTGCCCTCCACGGTGAGGTCGAAACCCTCGGCAAGGATCTTGCAACCGCTATAGGTGCCATGATCTGCCTCGAACCCGTTGAGCGTGAGCACGTGTGTGGCGGGGTCGAAGGAGGCGGTGCCGTCCCTCAGGATGTCTGAGGTGTTGGCGGCGGTCACCTGCGTGCCGTCCACCCACAAGGCGATGGTCTGGGTCCACTGGGCCGTGACGGTCACGTTCTTTTCGACTAGCAGGGGGGACCCTGCGGCCCGACCCTCGCTTTCGCCGCTCACCAGCCAGTTCTTGAAGACCTGTCCCTCAGGCGCGTCGAACTTGCACGCGGGCAGCGTGTAGGTCGAGCCGGAGGCCATGGTCACGGAATCCATACTGCCCGTGCCGGCTCCGGCTGAGAACTTCACCGTAGCCTTGGTGCCTAGTATCGCCTCGCCCTGCGCGTTGATGCCTACCGTGTAGGCGGCGGCGTCGGTAGCAAAGTTGCTCGCGCCGCCCTTGCCCGCCAAGCCCGTCGTGATCTGGGTGGGATTGCCCGCCGTGGGCCTCTTTTGCACGTACACGCTTGTGACGTTGAAGCTGTCGAGCTGGTCCGTCACCTCTATGAGGGCGTCGCTGCCCAGGTAGACGTCCTTGCCCATGGCGGTGCGATCGGTCTTGTTGCCGGTGATTGAGGTGTCGCTGCTGAGGCCGAGTCTGGCACCTGGTTCGACATAGACGCCGCCTCCGAAGGAGTACGAGAGGTTGTCTTCGATCCGTGCGTATAAGGTCATGTTGTAGCTGGCGCCCTTTGCCACGGCTACGCCGCCGCCGTTGGTGTCGGCGGTATTGCCGGAGATGATTGTCAGCCGCTGGCTCGCGTCGCCCGCCCTCATCATCACGCCGCCGCCTTGCCCCTTGGCCTTGTTTGCGCTCACCGGTCCACTCGCGTCAATCGTAAGGGTGCCTCCTTCGACGAGAACGCCTCCTCCGTCGCCGTCCGTAGCGGTATTGCCCGTTACCTCGCCGCCAGATAGGGTGCAAGTGCCGCCCGAGTCCCCGACGCAGATGCCGCCACCGCTGGGGGCAGAGTTGTTGGACACCGCGCCTCCTAGCAGGTTGAAGCTTCCCCCCTGGGTCACGTAGACGCCGCCTCCGACGCCAGCAGCCGAGTTGCCCGTGATTTTCACGTCGTCGTAAACGTAGAGCTCACCGCCGTTTTCCACGACCACGCCACCTCCGTTGCCGGTCGTCTTGCCGCCGGTGATCACGGAGTTGGGATAGCTCGCGTGGCCCTCTTCTCTGATGCGCAACCTGCCCTCCACGCGCAGCACGGTGCCGTCCTCGCAGGCCTCGTCCACGTTGCGGTTGATGGCGTAACCACACGGGCAGATGGTCACGTACTTGTCGGCCGGCACGACCAGGGTGGTGTCGGACGCGGTGGCCACGACGTCTTGTGTGAGGTGAATCGTGTCTCCCCATTCGGACCGGTTGATCCAGTCTTGCAGAGAGGCCCAGGTAAGCGCCCACTGGGCCACGAGCGTGGTGTCGGTATCGAAGCGTGCCGCCTCGCCCGGCTTGTAGACCGTGTCACCAGCCTTCCAGCCCACGAGTGCCTTGCCCTCACCAGGCGACTGGAAGACGTCGGCTCCGGGAAGGATCAGATCCCGTTCGGGCAGGGCGAAATCATCGAAGGCCTTGCCCGTGCCCTCGCCAGGCTCGAAGGTGATTATGTGGGCAAGGTCGTCGCGTCCGCAGTACTTGCAGGCGAGCTTACGATTGCCGTCTTCTCCCTGGACGAGATCGAAGTCCGCGTGGTCGCAGGGCTCCAGGCGCGCGAAGTCGCTGTCGCGGCACACGGCAATGCGGTCACCTGCCAGGGCCTTCTTACCGTCCTTGTCGAAGACCATGTAGTCCATGGAGGCATCGGGATAGCGGCTGTCGTATCTGAGGCGGATGTTGAGCTGCTTGTTGGTGGAGTAGCCGCCATATCCCAGGGGAGAGGCAAAGTTTGCGGAGCCGCTGGCCTCGATGGTGGCTCCGCAGCACACGATGCTACCGGTGCTGGCAAAGGTGGCCTGGGCGTGCGTGTATTCGTAGGATCCGCCGCCGATGCCAGCGCCCCGAGAGCCACGTTCGTGCGTGTTGGTTCCGACTTCCGAAATTGCCTTGATGTGGCCTCCGCGCAGGATGATTTCGGCGTAGATGCTCGGGTAGCCAGTTGGTCTCGCGTCGTGGCCAGCGCCGATGCCTGCTCCGGCATGACCCGTGGCCGTTACGTCGCCGCCGTTGATGGTTATAGACTGGTAGACAGGTGCGTTGCCGCCCGCGCCGATGCCTGCCGCTTGGTAGGTGCCCGTAGCCACGATTGTGCCACCGTCGATGATCACCTTGGGGTTGGACATACGCTGGCCGCCACCGATGCCCGCCGCGAACTCACCACCCGTGGCCGTGACCTTGCCCTGATAGATGTGGATCACGCCCGTGGGTACGGTCCTGGGGTCGTTGGGTTGGTAGACGTAACCCGCGTGGTCGTAGTTGTATCCGCCGCCGATACCCGCGCCAAAGCTGCCGCCCCTAGCTTGGATGGTGCCGCCGCAGATGTTTATGTTGCCGGGCATGGTGTCTTTGTTGCTGCCGATGCCGGCGCTGTTTTGGGCGCCGTTGGCCGTGAGCGTGCCCCCCGTCTCAGTCTGGCCGTAGACGGAGAGGGTCTTGCCCTCCTCTACGCTTATGCCTTTGGTGAAGTTTGCCGTGATGCCGTCTCTCAGGATGATTCGCGCGTGGCCGGCTTGCACCGAGAAGCGATCGGTGAGGCTCAGGTTTTCGGCAACGAAATACCAACCTTCCCTGAGGTTCTTGTCGTCGTTGCCGGTGATGACTCCGTAGTCGCAGCGGATTTGCTCTGTGCCCTCCTCGTCTAGGTAGGGGATGTTTGCTGCCAACACCGCCTCCTGTTTCAGGGAGTTCAGGCACACGGTGTGGCCCAGAGTATAGGTGGAGGACGTGTTGTTGTCGGCGAAGAAGTACTCGGCCGGGTTACCGTCGTTGTACTTGGTGTAGTCCTGCGTTATGAATGAGAGCGGGGTTCTGTCGGGCACCCTCCAATCCACATGGGCATTGGCGGTAAACCTCCCCACCACGTGGATGGTGTCATAGGTCCCGAAGCGGAAGTTGTCGGCTGCGCCTGTCGAAGGGTTGTTGCGCACGACCGGGGCACCGCTCATCTGCAGGACGCCCTCGCAGTATATGCCGGCACCCTTGCTGGCCGCGTTGTCTGATACGGTGGCGTTGGTCATGAGCACGGTGCAATTCCAGCTGGGATTGTAGAGACCGCCGCCGTAGCGCGTGGCGGTGTTGTCGTGTACGCTCGTGTCTGCCTCCAGAGTGACGGATGGCTCGACGGGCGGCTCGGCGTCGGCAGGTTTTTCGCCGACGCCGCTCGCAAAGACGCCTCCGCCGTCCTGGCTGGCGGTGTTGTAGGCGACGTCGCATTTGGAGAGGACGATGCTGGCCGTACCGCTGCTGACCGGATCGTTCGCGCCGTAGACGCGATCGGCCACGCTGGAGACGCCTCCGCCGTAAGTCGCAGAATTGTGGTGTATGACGCATTCTGACATGACGGCCACGCCCTGGTTGAAGACACCGCCGCCATGGCCCGTGTTTCCCCAAGCATCATACTCGCCCGTCACCTTGTTGCTCTCGATGCGTCCACCGGCCACATGTATCGTGCCCTCGGTATCGTTGGCGATGGCACCTCCCTTGGCAAGAGCCGTGTTGCTCATGAGGTAGCAGTTGGTGACGTTCAGCGTGCCCCCGTTGTAGATGGCACCGCCCATCATGGCCGTACAGCCGGTGATGGTGCCGCCAATGATGTTGAGAGTCCCTGCGTTGAGGATGCCGCCGCCCCTCGAGCTCCAACCGCCGGTGATGGTGCCGCTAGCGAGGAGACTGTCTTTGATGGTGAGCTCGGCTCCCCTGTTGACGATGATTACCGAGCCATCACTCGGAGGGGTCCAGGAAGGGTCTCCGGCGTGTGGGACGGTCCTGGAGAGCCGATGGTTGTTGAGGTTGAGGGTCACCTTGCGCCCCGCCACCAGGTTGAAGGCCTCGGGTAGCACGATGTTTGCGTCCAGCATGATGGTGGCATCGGCTGGGCCGCGATTGATGATTTCGAGCAGCTCGTCAGCCGTCTTTACCCGTATCTCTTGGGTGTCGTCCTGGACTGACAGGGGTTCTGCGACAGGCTCCTTCACGGCGGTGACCTCGGTCTGTGCGACGGGCTCCTCCTCGACTTCGCCCTCGGCCTCGTCGGACGCCTCCGGGGTCGACGATGTCTCCTCGATGGCGGGGTTCTCTGAGCCGGACGCCTCCGGGGTCGACGATGTCTCCTCGATGGCGGGGTTCTCTGAGCCGGACGCCTCCGAGGTCGCCTCTCCCTCGGGATCTGGTGCCTCCGGGGCAGATGCCTCCTCCACTTCTTGGATCTCCGTTCCCCCCGATTCCAGGGAGACGATGCTCTCCGCGACCGACGGGCCAGGGAACAGGAGCGACAATGCCATGGAGAGACTCACGAATACGGCCAGTGGTCTGTGAATCGTACGCATCTGCTTCTCGTTTCTCTTCGGTTTTTTATTCCCAGCGATTCGCTTAGAGATTGCCCTCCGAGCGAATCATTCCTTTGTGGTGTGCTCGTTTGCAGCGCGGCGACGACCGTATGCCGCGAGCGCCACACCGCCGAGCGCGAGTCCTGCTGCCAGTGTCCCCGAGAGGGGGTCGGCCGTTCTGGGCGTGGCCGTGCGCGTTTCGACCGTGCTCGTGCCAGTTGCCGGGGCGCTGGTCGCAGGAGTGCCGCCGGTCGCTGGGCTACCAGCTGCGGACGTGCCACCGTCCGCAGAGGTGTCGTCTGCAGGTGTTACGGCATCCGTAGGGGTGTTCTCCGCAGGCGTGGGTCGCTCCTCGCCCTCGGTCCACGTTGTGCCAGGTGCATCATAGATGTCGTCGCCTTCGGCCACCGCTTCGTTGATCGTGATGAGTCCCATGTAGCGACGGTCGCGGTCCGCATGGGCAGTGCCGTCGGTCGCGGCGGGCTTTGCTTCGCCCGGCTCGAGGGCGAAGGTCTTGTACTGGATTACGTCGTCGGACATGCCGGCCATGGCGCCACCCTCAGCGACCGTCGGGTCGAAGGCGACGAAGGACACGTACTTCTCGTCCGTCCAGTCATCGGGTACCCTCACAAAGACCTTGTAGACCGAGGTCTTGCCGGGGGCTAGGGCGAAGTCCGGCTCGATGTTCTGGAACTCGCCGTTCGCGATGGGATTCTGATGGGACTCTACTAAGGTGTTCTTGCTAAAGGTCAGCTCCGTGACGTAGCCCTCGACTTCGGAGGCGATATCGCTGGTCACCTTGCCGTCAGCATCCTTGGTCACGGCGTGCTCGCAGAGTTGCAGCTTGCAGCCCGAGAGGTAGGAGTTGCCGTCGTTGCGTAGCGCCACGTGGAACATCAGCTTCCCGCCTGGCGACACGAAGGGCACCGGCGCGATGCAGCCCGTGGCGGTGATAACTCTGAGGTGCGGCACGGCGGTGTACCATATGTCTACGCTGTGGTAGATGGGGTTGCCGGTGTCGTCCCGATCGCCCGAGTCCACTGGTTCGGTGGAGAGGACCTCGAGCGGCGCCAAGTTGTCGCGCGAGGCCACGATTTGGATGGACGAGAGATCGTGCGGGAGGTCGGCCGCTATGAAGGGCTCTGAGAAGTAGCCGTTGTGCACGCGGCAGGCCATGAGGTGGTAGAGTGCGCTGTCCTCGAGTGTCTCGTACCCGCCGGTGCTGTTGTAGATGCGCCGCTCCACCGGTTCGCGCGCCTGCGGCCAAAAGATGAAGGAACCGGCGTTGTTCATGCCGAAGTTGTCGATGTTGAAGTTTACGGGGCCGACCTCCTCGAACCTGAGGACCGGCGTGCCGGAATCGGGGTCAGACGGATTGTCGAGCTCCTCTTCCCACCAGGCCTTCTGGAGGACCCACTGGGAGCGATCGTACTTGTCTGGCTCCTTCCAAAGGCCGTTCTCGTTGATCTCCTCCAGGTAGGACGCCTTGGGGTAGGTGGTGAGGTAGCAGGACTGCTGGGGCCAGGGCACAAGCGGCGTGGTGTCCACTAGCATGGCCGCCTGCTTGATGCTGGCAAAGACCCCGGTCGTGTTGTCGAGCTTGAGGACGTAGTAGTATCGCTCCTCGGTCGTGGTAAGCGTCAGGGTGTAGGCGTCAGCAATCTTGGGCGAGAGGTCCATCCTGTAGACGAGGCCATTCTCGATGGTGCCCATGGCCCTGTCGACGTCGGATTGCTCGGCGTCCTTCCACGTACCTTTCACCCGGTCGATGAGCTTGAAGACCACCCGCGTGTGGACGTCCTCGGTGCCGCCCGAGAGGAGCTTGTCCATGTCCTCTGAGTATGTGTCGAGATAAGCCACGATGATGTTTGGGCTTTGGTCGGTGCCGTCTGTCGCGCACCTCACGTTGGTGAACGAGTGATAGTAGCCGTCCCACTCGTCACTCTCGGGATCCGTGGACGCAAACGACCTGACCACGTAGCCCGTCCTGCCGCCGAAGGCCTCGTAGACGTGGAACTCGACGTAGGAGAACACGAGGTCACTTGCCGCCTGCGTGATGGGCGTGTTGTCCTGCATCGCGCGCTTGCCCGACACCACCACGAGCAGGACCGAGTCGGCGTTGCCCGAGGTGGTGAAGGCGATGTCGAAGTCGTAGTCGTAGAGGTCGTCGTGGGTGATGCCCTCCAGGTCGGTGATGTCGAAGTCGATGGGCTTGGAGGATCCGATGATGTCCGAGGCATCCGACATGCTCGACTCGGCGTCGACCACGGTCATGATGATGCGGGTGCGCACTTGGCCGTCTATGAGTACCGTGCCGATGCGGAAGACGCAGGTGGCGCGTAGGTGAATGCCGTTGGTGTCGGTGTGAAGGTTCGCAATCTTCATCCGGGGGTCACCGTAGACGTTCTGGGCGATAATCCTGTCGGCCGAGGGGCGCACGCCGCCGTTGATGCCAATGCCCGCCGAGTCGGGGTCGGGGTCGAGGCTGGGGTCGTAGAGCTTGGCGACAGAATCCTCGGCCATGGCAAAGAGGCCCTCGCCGGAACCGACGGGCTGGTAGGAGTGGGAAGAAGGTCGGCGACGGAGGATGCCCCTCCTGCGCGCACGCGGTGCGGTCTCGTCCTTCTCCGCGTCCTTCCCGGGCTGGCCTGCTGTTTGGCTCGCCTGATCGGCGAGCGCCTTGTCGGTGGATGCGTCCCCTGCGACCTCGGCTTCTTCCTCGCCGGGGATGAGCGATCCTTCCTCGGTGGCGGGCTCATCTTCGGTAACGGCGGGCTTGTCTTCGGTGACGGCGGGCTCATCCTCACCGGCTACGGCCTCGTCCGCAGCTGGCTCGCTCTGGGCGTCCAAGGGGCCTGTTCCCAGAGCGATAGTCGGCTCCTCCGTAGCGTCTGCGTCGGGCAAGGCCTGGACCCCCTCCGTTGCGGCATCCTGGTGTGTCTCGGTCTCGTCGGCTTCTGCCGACTGCGCGACAATGCCCTCCATCTCGTCATCCGGCACGATGCGATATACCTTGTAGGTGATGGTAATGCCGTTGTCGAGCGTGCCCTTGATATCGTCCTCGCGCACGCTCTCCCAGTCAAAGACCCCGTCCACGAAGCCCTCGTCCTCGCCCTGCGCAGCCAGAGGGGCCAGGCCGTTCTCGTCCGTTGTTTCTGCAGCGGTCTCGTTGAACTCCACGTGCTTGGCGAGCATGGCGTCGGTGATGATGTTCATGCTGTTGAAGAACTCCGCCGGATCCTCGTCCGCCAAGGCCCGCATCAGCGGCTCGTCATCGCTCATGGGCTGCAGCCCGCCCTTCCAGTTGTCGTAGAAGTCGCGGTACTTCAAGTTGTAGAGGGGGAAGGTCGCGTCGAAGAGGAAGAAGCTCACGACCACGGAGATCTGGACCATGAAGCCACAGACTATGTGAGGCAAACTCTTGGATGTGCTGTAGTCCTTGTCACTCACCAGGCCGGTGACCACGATGAGAGTGAAGCTGGCCTTGGCCGACACCGACATCACGCCCTTTACTCCCACGCCGAAGGAGAAGCTGGGAGTGAAGTTTTCCGTGAGGGTGAGGCCGCAGTTGGAATAGTCGAAGCACCACTCGCTCGTGTCGTTGAGCACACCCTCTGGGGTCTGGGTTTTCGACTCCTTGGTGTACATGGCGCCCTGGAGAGAGAGCATCGTGAGCGAGTTGATGGTCAGAGTGGCGACGAAGGGGATGGGGCCGAGTAGGAAGGGCCACGTGTGGGTGTAATTGGCCTTAATGAAGCCCTGCAATGCCAGCAGGCCTCGGAATTGGTGCTTGACGGTGTCCCATTGGGCGAGCGCTACGAACTGGGAGCCGAAGGTGACGACGAACTGCCAGGAGCTCTTCATGGGGTGGACCAAGATGCCGTCGGAGTACGCCGCGATGGCCTTGTCCAAGTTGGACTCCACGGCGTTGAGCTTGTCCTGGTACTGCTCGGCGGCAGGCTTGCGCGGCTGCTGCTGCCATTTCTGGGGTCCCTTGTGCTCCCCGTTGTCGCGCTTGTAACCCCAGTCGGGCGTAAGCTGGACGGTGACCTGCAGGTATCCCCAGGGGTTCAGGCACACGTTGACGGGCAGGGTGGGCATGAATGGCGAGATTTTGCCGCCTCCCACCACAGGCAGGCTGGACGGCCAGGTGAGGTCCAGGCCTGTGTTCATGCCCTTCTCGGTCTTGAAGGGAGAGAGGCCGCTCTCGGGCCTGACGTCGTCGCGCTCGATTTCGGTCTCGCACACGATGAGGTGGATGGGCCAGGAGTAGTGGGTGTGGCCCTGGACCAGCTCGATGCTGAAGGCGTGGTAGTCCACGTCGAGGGTCTCGTCGGACGAGGAGTCGTACTTGTCCAAGGTGATGGGCAGGGCTTCGGCGTGGCCTTTCTGGAGGAACTTGCCCTGCTTCTCGATGGTGAGCTTGCCGTTCTGCGGCGTGCCCGTTGCCGTAAAGAGCGTGATGTCGTCCTTGTCCTGCTTGAACATCACGGTGACCTGAGACGAGCCGAGCTGGGCGAACTCCATAGTTATGGTGTGGGTGCTGTCGTTGGCCGGCGTGCAGGCGAAGGGCGTACCGGTGTAGAGGATGTCCCACTCGTTGAAGGAGACCATCAGGGGGTAGGGGGCCGCGTCGGTGGAGGGGCGCGTGGGCACGAGCAGGCCGCCGCCACCCTCGACACGTACGAGGGCTGTCTGGAAGTTGCGATAGCCCGGGCAGGCCATCTCGATGGTGCCGTTAAAGCCGTAGCTCTCCAGATCGTCCACGTCCGCGTAGGAGGGGTTCTCCGCGAGGTTGCGGACGTCCAAGATCACCTCGCCTTCCTCGTTTGTGGTGCCCTTCACGGACTTCTTGTTGTAGCGCGAGGTGACCTTGACCGTGGCCCCAGGCACCTTGATCCTGCCGCCGTTGGACGTGTCTACCACGACGAAGCCCACCTCGCTTGCGGACACCATCGTGATCTTGGTCGTGCCTTCGAGGGCCTCGCCGCCGTCCTGCTCGGCTCCCTTGGGACTCTCGGCGGCGTGGGCGACGGATGCGGGCACGAGGTATCCACCCGCGACCGCCGGCAGAGAGATGAGTGTTCCCAGCGCCATGCCGAGGAAGTCGCGCCTGGAGACTCCGTGCTTCGGCGTATGGGCGCTTGCGGTAGATGAGGCTGACATGGTGTCTCCTCGGTCTCGTAATATGGATTGTGGATTGCTAGTAATTATACGACGTTCGGGTGGCGTGTCCCGCTTCTAATCGAGGTATTGATGTGGTCCGACGGCCCGACGGGTACGCAAGTTGTCTT